>NZ_JBSQBM010000016.1:0-92419 GCF_059417685.1 Paenibacillus sp. LT-B23
CAGAATAACGCAATGGGACCGCAGTCGAAATAAAGGACAAAATTGCTCGATTAACGACACCTAGGGCTATCATGCAGGAGAACTGTATTGCATCATCTGGCCCGGTTATTGTCCGAGTCACTCGGCGTTTCCGATTTTGTTGCGCGGTTCATCTGAGATGAATTCGTCGTATTGGCATGTGATCGCGCCCAGGCGAGCAGCTTCATCACGATCCTTGTGGACACGCTGACCGCGAACCTGCTTCGGCTTGAAGACGGGAACGAGATATCGATTACTCGATCACCGAAATATCGGAGCCAGCTTTTATCCGCAAAATGGCTTTGAGCTCTATGAGAGGGCGGATGAACGCATGTATCGGATAAAGAAAGATGCTATGCCGAATACGAAAAAAAAGAAGTCGACCATCTCGTTGGTCGGCCTCTAATTATTCTATTGAGCAGTCAGGATTTGTGGACCTTCAGCCGTGATGGCGATCGTATGCTCGTATTGGGCGGCGAGCTTGCGGTCCAGCGTCCGCGCGGTCCAGCCATCCGGATCGATTGTCATGTAGTAGGTGCCTTCGGTGATCATGGGCTCGATCGTGAACACCATACCTTCCTTGATGCGGAGGCCTTTTCCGGGCTTGCCGACATGCATATAAGTCGGCTCCTCGTGCAGGTCCCGGCCGATGCCATGGGCGAGAAGGTCGCGCACGACGCCGAAGCCGTGCGATTCCGCATGCTGCTGAATCGCGCTCGTCACGTCGCCGAGCCGATTGCCGGGCTGCGCCTGCGCGATGCCGAGGTCAAGGCATTCCTTCGTGACGCGCATCAGCTTCTCGGCCGTCGGCGAGATCTTCCCGACCGCATAGCTCCAGGCCGAATCGCCGAGCCAGCCGTCGAGCTCCGCAACCGTGTCGATCGTCACGATATCGCCTTCCTCAAGTGGCTTATCGCTAGGAAAGCCATGCGCGATCACGTCGTTGACGGAGGCACAGGTCGCATATTGATAGCCCTTGTAGCCCTTCTCGTATGGCTTGGCGCCATGCTTCAAAATCATGTCTTCGAATATGCGCTCAATCTCGTTCGTCGTGATGCCCGGTTTGATGAGCGGGGCGATTGTACGATGGCATTCGGCCACCACTTGGCATGCCTTGCGGATGGCCTCGATTTCATGCTTGCTTTTTAAGATGACCATGTTCGTATCAGGACTCCTTCGTAATAGCTTGCATAGCGAGTTGAGCGATTCGATCGACGTCTAGGTCGGAATTGCCCGCATAATAGTGCAGCCCGCAGCAGCCGACCAGCACGGCAAGCATATGGTCGACGCTGTCGTCTTCGCACTGGGCGATCGATTGGAGTGGAACGTACAGCCGTTCCATGAATCGTCTCTTGGCGGGGAATCGATCCTTCTCAGGCAAGCCTGTATAATGTTCCGCCGCCATTTTGTAGACGAGATATGTGCGGGTGTCCGACTGCCACAGCCGGAGCAGCGCCTTGCAATACGTCAACAGCTGCCTGTCATCCGGGCGGCCGCCGCTGATGTTCGCCCATTCTGCCAGGACTTGCTCGCATCGCTCGAAGCCGCTGCCCAATACATCTTCTATTAATAAATGCCGGTTGGGGTAATAATGGTATACCGTGCCGTAACCGAGCCCGGCCTCGCGGGCGACGTCGCGAATATCAAAGCTGCCGCCCGTGAGAAAGTAGGCGCGCGAGGCGGCGTCCAGGATCTGTTCTCTGCGCTGCATGCGGATGAGCTCATTTTGTTCTTTGGTACGGGGGGACATGGGTGCGTGAACCTCCTTTTATAGACCTGCAAATTTGTCTATGTAAATATAGTAACGCATGGGGCGGGGATATGCAAATTATCTGTTGGCGAAAGAAAATAAAGTTAATTAATTGAAATAAAGTTCTTTAGTGAACTGAACAAAGCCAGACCTCCATGCAGGTAGTTTCGGAGGCGGCAGCGATAAAGTGGCTGTCGTTTTCTCAACTAACGGGCAGATTAACTTAATAAATACATTGATACCGCAAACGAAAAAGAGGAGTAGATTTCCTTAAAGCATCTACTCCATACTTTTACGGTTATTGTTAAATTGTTGGTTCTTTTGCAGGAGTAATACCCTTATCCGCAATCTCTGAGATTATTCGTCCAACAATTCAAGAACTATAAAAATAGAAAAATCATGTGATGTGTTGATACTGCCCTAAAAAATAGATTTTGGGGCAGTATTTATATTTGTAGGGTTTACATGCCTCTTGCTATTGCTATGGGATAGACGTGGTGGTCTGGAAATTTTCGAAGTTCAGTTACAGTTAGTAGAGCTTTTTTATTGTCTACAAAATGGGGCTTGACCAATACAAAGCATGTCGTTGGAATCAGCCCAGTCGATAGATGCTTTTAGCGGATTTTCTACCATACCCTATCCCAAAAATTCTTTACATACGCAGCCTCCAAATTCTACTTTATGAGCGAATCTATTTAAATAAATACCTTCGCATCTTGAAAACCCCATGATTCGATCACCCACTACAGCAACTAAAAAAAATTTCTCAGTTTCACGGTGTCCGTTTGTATAATCTGTTCAAACCCTGGCATATCTAAAAATGCCTCCCCTTGCTCTCTATCTAAATTCCTGTCTCTCCATCATCTGTAATCTTAATTCAGATCAATCTGTCGTAGCTTTGTTGATTGCCGACCTAACGGTATAATGCAGACCATTCACATAAAATTCTCACTAGTTTATGACCATGATTTACTCCATTCCTTTTGAGTTGATGTGTCCAACTTGTTCTATTCTTTAGTATACTTTTATAATGAAAAAAGGAGCAGGAGGGGCAACCTTTTTGCTCCTTTTTCTTTACAAATCTAGAAGGCTGCAAGCCTTCTTGCCGCTTGGCACTTGTAGTCCCCCTGCCGCCCCAATTCCCTAAAAAGGGCGATGACTTTACGGTGGTCGGTCAGCGGAGCGGGCAGAATTGTTCTGAAGAAGCGAAGCGTTCGCCTTTGTAACGGGATTTTAACCTTAACAGGTGTTATATAAATAAAAAAATTCCGTTACAACAGCGATCGGAAGAACAATCTGCACGCGTAGCGAGCTCCCCCACCGTAACTCCTCCCCCATTCAGGTTGAAATTATATATAAATCGGTTGAAAATGTTGATTTTACCAATGGACAAGGATTTGTACAATGGAGTTGTAACGCTTACATTGCCGAGGAGGTTGCGATGAAATGAAAAGAATTCAGGCGATTGGCAGGCAAATCAGGACCCCAAGATCCAAAAGGAGGCGTGTTGATGAAATTTAAAGGAATATTGGCAGCATTTTTGTTTTTAACCGCGGCGTCTGTACTATTTGGGACGCATACGGCGGAGGCCTATGAACTATCCAATGACAAGCTGACGATTCAGACAGGTGAGCATGGTGAAATTTCATCCATCCGTATCAAGGGAGATGCTTTCCCAACAGAGTACGTGATGAACGCAACGGTAACACCCGAGCAGAATACCGCAGATCATCAATGGCTCGGTGAACTGATGTTCACGTACCGATTGGACGAAGGCAGCTGGACCAAGGCATGGACGAACAAGTCAGCAGATGCACGCAAAATCACGACCAGTGGCAACCGCGTCACCGTCACGTATGAAAACTCAAGCAACGCAGAAGGCATTCGCAATTTCAAAGTCATCGAAACGTATTCAGCGGAGTC
This sequence comes from Paenibacillus sp. LT-B23, assembly GCF_059417685.1. NCBI lineage: Bacteria > Bacillati > Bacillota > Bacilli > Caryophanales > Paenibacillaceae > Paenibacillus > Paenibacillus sp. LT-B23. The sequence goes on from NZ_JBSQBM010000016.1 coordinate 3,692, forward strand.
GAACGGTTCGGTGTTGTGGAATATACAGGTACAGAACACAAGTGGCAAAAAGTTGGAGATTGGCGATTTTGGCCTGCCTTTGCCATTCAATGAGCAGTGGACGAACGGTGATGCGATTTACGAGACCAGAGTCGTAACGCATTCTTTTGTCGGCAACAACAGCTCCTATATTACGGCTGGACGTCCCAGCGGCATTGGTTCTTCGCTGCTGCTGATTCCTGATTCCACGACAGGTGCGGGTTTTGAGTATCAGGATCACTGGCGGGATGAGGAGCATCCGGGCAGCAAATGGGCCTGGAACCCGGCGAATGAAGGCAAATGGCTGGAGGGACTGAATGTATTCTATATTCACTCCAATGTGATTAAGTCCACCAACCGTGGATATTTGCCCAACACAAGCCTGATCCTGAATCCCGGTCAAAGCCGCAACTATGGCTTCAAGTTTCTGGCGGTGAAGGACGAGCATGATGTGAAAGATACGTTGTATCAAGAAAACCTGGTGGATACAACGGTTGTACCGGGGATGATCGTGCCTACGAATCAGAAGGCGAAAGTGGATCTGCGCACCAAGCAGGCGATCAGCAAGGTGACCTATCCAGACGGAACCGTCATTCCGCAGACGGACAGCAAGACTGGAGGGCACCACATCTATGAACTGAAATTCACCAAGTTGGGTCCAAACTTCATCACAGTGGAGTATGGAAACGGCAACAAGACTGTTTTACAGTTCTATGCCATCGAGCCGATTGATTTAGCATTGCAACGGCACGCTACGTTTATGGTAGACAAAACCCAGTGGAATGTACCGGGTGATCTGCGCGACAAAGTCTTTGACGATTGGATGATGCATACCAAATCCAAGCGTAACATTTTCAACGGATACTGGGGCTGGGGGGATGATTGGGGTCTGACCCACGGACAGTTCTTAGCTGAGAAAAACACACTTTCTCCGGTTGCCAAAGAGGTGCGAGCGGTAGACGATTATCTGGAGACGGCGATCTGGACGAATCTGATGAACGGTCATCATGAGGATTATTTGATTCATGATTTCCTGATGCCGGAGCCGAACGATACACCAACCTATCGGGGGTACGCTTACCCGCATGTGTATAACACGTATTTCAGCATGTACAAGATTGCGAAGGAATACCCGGATCTTGTTACTTACAAGCAGCCGAAGGAAACGTATTTGCTGCGGGCGTATAACATTTTCAAAGCATTGTATGAAGGGCCAGTCGCGTACAACTGGGAAACGGGCTTGATGGGCGAACTGACCACACCGGATATTATTCAGGCACTTCATGATGAAGGCTATGACGATGAGGCGAACGATCTCAAGGAAAAAATGGATCGCAAATATAACAATTTTAAAAACACAAAATATCCTTACGGCTCCGAATACAGCTACGATAATACAGGGGAAGAGGCTGTATATACGTTAGCCAAGCAGAATATAGATACAGAAGGCGAGCAAAGTAAAGCGCTGGAAATGATGAGTAAAATCAATGCCAAAACCCGCGCAGCACGCGGACATATGCCAGTATGGTACTACTATACTGATCCGGTGACGATTACCGGGGAGAACTGGTTTAACTTCCAGTACACGACTTCGCTTGCGGGATATGCGATGGACGACTGGATACGGCACCATGAGGACAATCACCGCGAGGAACAACAGCGTCTGTCCTATGCAGCTAAAATCGCCAATGTGGGGGCGATTAACTCCGGGCAAATCAGCTCAGACCCTGACAACATCGGGGCAGTCGCATGGACGTATCAGGCGGAAAAAGGCAATAACGGAACGAACGGCACCGGAGGCGGTAAAAATGTTCCGCTCTTTAACGGCTGGCGCGGTATGAGCGGCGAGGCGGATCTTGGACTGTTCGGTGCACTCAAAACGCTAAGTGCCGACATTGCAGTGGACCCGATCTTCGGATTGACAGGCTACGGTGCAGAGGTAAGCAAAAGCGGCAACGTGTATACGATTAAGCCGCTGGATGGCCTGTTCAAGCGGGTCAATCTGATCACGGAAAAGCTGTATATTGAGCTGGAAAAGGATCAATACACAGAAGCCAAGCTGGCAACATCCAAGGATTATGTATGGCTCCAACTGAAAAATCAGACACCTGGTCAAGCACATTCTACTTACGTTACGTTCGACGGATTGAAGAAAGGAACGTATCTGGTTAAGGTGGGCGGACAATCGCAAGGCAAATTTAATGCGTATGCACCTACCAACAAGCTGAAATTGGACATTGGCACAGCCTCTTCCTACACGGTGGAGCTGACACCAACGACGCCTGATCCGAACAAGGCACCAGTTGTAGACGCTGGTAAAGCTTCCAAGGTGAAGCTGCCGGATCAGATCATTCTGAAAGGCACGGCGACGGATGATGGACTTCCACAAGGCAAGGTTACGAGCGAGTGGAGTCTGGTCGAAGGGCCACAAGGTGCGAAGGTTACGTTCAGCAGCAAAACATCGCTGCGTACGAAGGTGGACGTTTCCGAGCCGGGTACGTATGTGTTCAAGCTGACATCCAGCGACTCGCTGTTATCGGCTGAGGCCAGAGTAAGCGTGACCGTAGAACCGGCGGCTCCGTTACTTGAACAGCTTGCGTTGTATAAGTTTGACGAAACCAGCGGTTCAGTCGCTACGGATTCGTCGGACAGTCGCAATGATGCTGTCGTGAAGGGCACGGCTGCATGGGCAGCGGGGAAAAAAGGCAATGCCGTCAGCCTGAATGGCAAGGACAGCTACGTGCAGCTCCCGGCGGGCATCGTGAGCCGGGCACAGCAATTGACCGTATCCGGTTGGGTCAAGGCGAACAGCCTGAGCGATTATGTACGGATTTTTGACTTCGGCTCCGGGACGAATGAATATATGTTCCTGACGCCCAAAGCTGGAAATACGATGCTGTTTGCGATTACCAACCAGGGCAACGGGCAGGGACAGGAACAGACGATTGAGGCTCCTGTGCTGCCGACAGGGGTGTGGAAACACGTTGCGGTCACGCTCTCAGGCTCCACAGGTATTTTATACGTGGATGGAAAAGAAGTGGGACGCAATACCAGCCTGACGTTGAATCCTTCCAGTCTGGGTCAAACCAAAAACAATTTTATCGGCAAGTCTCAGTACCCTGACCCATATTTCGACGGTCTGGTGGATGAATTCCGCATCTACAGCCGGGCTCTGAATGCTTCCGAGGTGGCAGGTCTGGCCTCAGGTACAGCACAGAGCCTGACGGGAGCCGAGAAAATCACGGCTTTAAAAGAAGTAAATGTGACCACTCGTGCGGGTGAAAAACCCGAATTGCCAAGCGTAGTGGAAGCAACGTATGGAGAAGACTCCACTAAATGGGTAGCTGTAGAGTGGGAAAATATTGATCCTGCACAATATGCTACTCCGGGTTCATTTGAATTAAAGGGCAATGTAGAAGGAACAGAATTGAAGGCGATTGCCAAGGTGACTGTGATCGAGGCGGGGGCCCCCCTCAACTCTGGGACTCCGGAAACGCCGACAAATCCGGTTAACCCGGTAACACCCGAAACACCTACTCCTGTCAGCTCTGCTAAATCAGCAGGGGGATTACGATCTGGAGGAAACATTGAATAGCTCTTGTTAAATAACCTTTCCCACCTTCACTTTCTTCCTGCAAAGGGGAGAGTGGCGGTGGGTATCCTTGCATTTGGAGTACAAAGCTGCGAATACGAATGTGAATGGGGGAAAAGGCATGAGCAAGATTACATTTCTGGGCGCAGGCAGCACGGTATTTGCCAAAAATGTGCTTGGCGATTGTATGCTGACACCTGCTTTGCAGGGCTTTGAGCTGGCGTTGTTCGATATTGATCCTGGAAGGCTAAAGGATTCGGAAAATATTTTATCCAATTTGAAAAAAACAACAGGGAGCACCTGTGTGATCCGCTCCTACACCGACCGTAAGGAAGCGCTGCGTGGAGCTGCCTATGTGGTAAATGCCATTCAGGTTGGCGGCTATGATCCGTGTACGATTACGGATTTTGAAATTCCCAAAACATATGGTCTGCGCCAAACGATTGCCGATACGGTCGGGATTGGCGGTATTTTCCGCAACTTACGAACGATTCCGGTGATGCTCGATTTTGCGGCAGATGTGTGCGAGGTATGTCCGGATGCATGGTTTTTCAACTACACTAACCCGATGGCTGTGCTGACGAATGTGATGAACGTACATGGCGGTGTCCGTACGGTGGGGCTGTGTCATAGCGTGCAGGCGTGTATACCGGAGCTGTTCAAAAGCCTCGGGCTGGAGCAGGAAGGCGTGAAGGCGAAAATCGCAGGCATCAATCATATGGCGTGGCTGCTCGAAGTGAGCAAAGACGGCGAGGATTTATATCCCGAGATTAAAAAACGGGCTGCCGCCAAGCAGCGGGAAAAGCATAACGACATGGTACGCTTTGAGATGATGCTGAAATTCGGTTATTACATTACAGAATCATCCGAGCATAATGCGGAGTATCATCCGTATTTTATCAAGCGGGCTTACCCTGAGCTAATCGAACGCTTTAATATTCCTTTGGATGAGTATCCGCGCCGTTGCGTGAGCCAGATTGAACGATGGGAAACGATGCGCGGGGAGCTTTTGAGCAATCAGGATCTTCGCCATGAAAGGTCGAATGAATATGCTTCGTATATTTTGGAGGCGATCGAAACGGATCGGCCTTTTACCATTGGCGGCAACGTGATGAATACAGGTTTAATTACCAATCTGCCGAAGGAAGCCTGTGTGGAGGTGCCTTGTCTTGTGAATCGTAACGGGGTTACGCCGACTTATGTCGGAGATTTACCGCCCCAATGTGCTGCGTTGAACCGGACGAATATTAATACACAGCTATTGACGATTGAAGCTGCGATCACCGGGAAAAAAGAGCATATTTATCATGCCGCACTGCTGGACCCGCACACATCAGCCGAGCTGTCTATGGATGAGATTGTTTCTCTGTGTGATGACCTGATTGCGGCGCACGGAGAGTGGCTTCCAGCCTATGTGTAAGGGAGGCAGATGAATGGGAGGCCGTGGTCGTCAAAAGTTTACCGGGATTCCTACGATCCGTGGGAAATTCATTGTACTTACGCTGGTGCTTACCGTCATTCCGATGATGGTGCTGACCTTTACCTTTTACCGGATCGCGGCCCATTCACTTGGTGAGAAGTCGGAAGCGCTGGCTATGCAGTCCCGGCAAATGAGTGAAAATTACGTCAATGCTACGCTCTCTGATTTGAACGATCTGACCAATGCCATTCTCGGCAATCCCGATGTGCAGGCCACGCTGGAGAACAAGCCGGAAGATGATTATGAATACTTACGGAACGATGAAACGCTCAGCATGGTCGTTCGGGCGCAGACCCAGACCAAGCCTTATATTACGTCTTTTCTCATATATGCCGCCAATGGCGGGCCCAAGCATTCACTGTATCAAGGGAATGTTTCGGTCCGCTTTGGCGGCCTTCCTACATTAGAGGAAGCACGTGTTTACTATCGTCGCTTGCTCGCGGATCAGCCCATGATGTGGATGGCCCATTCACCGTTCGAATCGGGACGAGGGATGGCGGATGATCGTCTATACGTCGGGAAGCTGCTTCGAAAAACGACCGGAGACTATGCACCGCTTGGATTTTTGCTGCTGGAAATTGACAAGGCCAGCCTGTTTCGGGGGCTTGCCTTTCATGAAACGGACGGCAATACCCAGATGTGGGTGCTGGATCAGGAGGGCGAGCCTGTATACCGTTTGCCGGAGCAGGCGGTTGCGGACAAGCTACTACTGCATCAGATTGCCAAATCCGCTGTAGACAAACCGATGCTTACGAAGGACTGGAGAACATGGAACGGTCGTCAGACCATGATTTCCTACGGACCGTTGAATGAAGGACAATGGACGCTGCTGCAAAAGGTCGATCAATCCGTGCTGTTCGAGGATGCGCGGCAGATTGGGGCCTGGACGATCTGGACTTTTTTAATTGCACTGTTATCGGGCTGGGTACTGTCTTATCGGCTGAGTGACACCATTCGTCGTCCGCTGCTTCAGTTGAGCCGATTAATGGCTGTGGACGGCAGTACGAGCGCTGGTATCGGAACTGAGGACGTAACTACAAATTCAGGCTCAAGTCCAAGGTCAATCGCAAGTCCTGCCACAGGCTCAGCCAAAGATTCGGAGGCCCACGCCCCTGCTTTTTTCAATCCCAAGGATGAAGTGGGGCAGATCGGGGAGCGTTTTCTTCATATGATGCAAAAAAATCATGAGCTGTACGGACAAGTCTATGAAGCATTACTGTCGCGCAAGCAGGCAGAATTTCGTGCACTTCAGGCGCAGATTAATCCTCATTTTCTGTACAACACGCTGGAGTCGCTCAAGGGAATGGCGCTGGCAAATGGGCAACGGGATATGGCAGAGGTGATCGGGGCTTTTGGTAGATGCTTTCGCATCTCGCTAAGCTATGGCCGGGAGCAGATTAGCTTGGGGCAGGAAGTCGAGCATGTGAGCGCCTATGTGAAGGTGCAGCAGTTCAGATTTCGGGATTCGTTCGAGTGGATTTGCGAGGTGGAGGAAGATATTTGCGGGTTTTACGTCCCCAAGCTTATACTCCAGCCGCTCGTTGAAAATGCCATTTACCACGGCTTAAAAGGGCGTACCGACCGTGGCTACATCATGCTGTCCGGTACAAGGGAAGGCGATGCGTTGCGATTAACGGTCAGTGACGATGGAGGCGGTATCGGAGCCGAGCGGCTGGACGATATTCGGAAGTCGCTGGATGCCGGGCGGGAAAGTGCCATTGGCTTTGGGCTACGTAATGTACATGAGCGTCTTCGTCATTATGGCCCACAATATGGACTGTCCGTGACCAGTGAGCCGGGCCTGTACACCTCGGTTACCTTGCTGGCACCAATTCGAACCGAATAAGGAAGGGAGAGGATGGCATGTACCGGCTGCTGATTGTGGACGACGAATATCATATTCGGGAAGGACTGAAGCTGATGGTGGCGGAAAGCGGCCTGCCTGTGGAAGTCAGTGATGTGGCGGGTGACGGTGAAACGGCACTACGTTTGTATGCGGAGCGGCGACCGGACATGATTTTACTGGATATTAATTTGCCGGATATGAGCGGACTGGACATTGCAAAAATTATTCGGGAAAAGGATCAGCGTACACCTTTGCTATTCCTGACCGGGTACGAATCTGTGACGTACATTCGTCAGGCGGTTTCGCTTCAAGCGGTCGATTATTTGCTCAAGCCTGTGACCAGCGGGGATTTTGAAGCAGCCCTGCGACGGGCCGAAGACCGTATTGTGCAGTTGAAAAGGAGCGAGGAGGAAGTCATTCACCGCCATCGTTCATCGGAGCCGCTGTACAGGGAGCATCTGCTGCTGGATCTGCTACAGCAGCGGCGTCCCGCGGCCGAGGTCATCCGGGAGATGGACGGGCTGGAGTTTTCCGGCGAGACATCCGGGCCTCCCTATACCGTGCTGTGCTGCGAGCTGGAAGAGCCGCAGCAGCAGGAAGCGGCCGCCACGAGCGAGCTGCACGGCTGCAAGGAGGGAAGCAGCAATGTATTCGCCGGACTGGCTTGGGAAGCTGCGGCAGCAGCCGGGGCGAAGGCACACGGAGCGGCGGTTTCCCGCGATCGGCGTGTCGTGCTGCTGGCAGCAGCATCTTGCAGGGCGGCGGAGCGGACAGCACAGCATATCCGGCAGGCGGTGCAGGAACGGTTGAACCGGACCGTTTCCATCGGGATTAGCCGGCCTGTAGGGCGGATGGAGCAGCTACCCGAAGCGTATGAGGAAGCTGTACGGGCGGCGGAGCATCGGGGCTGGGTCGGCTCTAGCCAGATCATCCCCTATGAGAGCATTCAGACGGCTGAGCTGAACAGCAGTCATTTGCTGGAGAAGGAGCTGCTCATGATCACGGAAATTCGGGCTGGAAATGATGCCGCCGTACATGCGATTTTACAGGAATGGTCGGGACAATTAGCAGGTCTGCCCGTCAAGCAGGTAAAAATGATCGTCACTCAGCTTGTTCTGTTCGTGATGCGGATCGTCCAAAGCGATGCGTCCGTAGGCCAAACGTCCATGCAGGAGCAGGACCCGTTGCTGGAGCTGTCCCGATTGCGACACGGACCCGAGATGATCGACTATGTATCCCGCTATTTTGTTCGGGTGGGTCGCCATATCCGCGAATCGCGCGAGAAGGGTATTCCGCGCAAATTTCAACGGGCCAAGGAGTGGATTCGGGAGCATCTTCAGGAGGATGGCGGTCTGAACAGCCTTGCGGCTTACATGAATATGAGTCCCAAATATTTGAGCGCCCGTTTCAAGCAGGTTACGGGAGAAAGCTTTGCCGACTACCAGACGCGTGTCCGCTTTGAACGTGCCCGCGAGCTGCTGCTGGACCCGAATCGGAAGGTTGCTGATGTGGCGGAGCTTGTGGGCTTTGCGGATACGAACTATTTTAGCATTGCCTTTAAAAAGCATACCGGACTGACCCCGACAGAGTTTCGTAAAACATTTTTGTAAACGCGCTGTTAAAAAAATCATACCAAAACAAAGAGAGTCTGGAGTCGTTGGGTAGTCGGCTCTGGGCTCTCGGCGCATAATAGGCTTGTAAGGAGAATCCAGTTCAGGAAGGGGCCGATTGATTTGCTGAAACGAAGGTTACGGACATGGATGGCTCTTGTGATGACGGCGATGTTGACAGGGCTGACGGCTTGCAGCGGTAACACTGGTGAACCGGTCAACCCCAATGCGGTCGAACTCAAGTTCATGTACTGGGGGAGCAATGACGAGAAGCAGGCAATGGAAAAAATGATCCAAAGCTTTAATGCATCCCACCCGGATATTCGAGTGAAGGGCGAGCATGTCCCCGGTGATTACACGACGAAAATTAACACGTTAATGGCCGCCAATCAGCTTCCTGATATCGCCTACCTCGGCGATTCGCTCACCATGAAATGGGCAAGTGAAGGCAGACTCCTGGATTTATCCTCCTATTATGATGAATATCCCGAATTAAAAAACAAGCTTAAATCCTCCTATCTCTACAGCGAGCCCGGCAAGTCTATCGGCAACTACACCGCCATGGAAGTGATGCAGTTATTTTACAATAAAGAGCTATTTACAGAAGCAGGCGTACCCGTTCCTCCGGCTGATCCTAAAAAGGCCTGGACATGGGATGAATTTCTGGCAATCGCCAAAAAGCTGACCAAGGATCAGAACGGCAGGCATCCCGGTGACAGTGGCTTTGATCCGAAAAATATTGTGCAATACGGCTTTGCCTTCGGCAACGACCGCAGCTCCTGGGGACCGCTTCTGGCGAGCAACGGCGGAGCTTTGACCGACCAAACGGGCAAGAAGTACACACTGAATAGCCCCGAGTCGGTGGAGGTATTTCAGAAGCTGCAGGATCTGGTTTTCAAAGAGCATGTATCTCCCGATTTGATCCAGCAGCAGGACATGCCATCCAATACGATCCGGCTTCAGACGAGAAAGGTCGCCATGGTGGTGGACGGAACCTGGTCGCTTCTTGATTTTTCGAACAACAAGCAACTGCAATGGAGTATCGGCGTTCTACCGAAGCTCAAAGAGCCCAAAACGATGATCGTTGCGGGGGCCACTGTCATTTTCCAGAGCACCAAGCATCCAAAGGAAGCACTCGAATTTTATTTGTATCATAACAATCCCGAAAAGGTGGACTTGTTCAAATCCGGTCTGTGGATGCCTATCGAGGAAAAATATTATACCGATAAGCAAGCCATCCAATCATGGACAAATAATGCTGCACATCCGCCGGAATTTCAACAGGCAGGCATCGAGTATGCCAGAGATTATGCAATCAAGCCGTCAACCTCTACCCTTCGCAATTGGCCTGATATCGGTTCCAAGCTGACCCCGGGGCTGGACCTGATCTGGACGAATAAAAAGACGCCGCAGCAGGCGCTGGATGAGCTGGAGCCCATCATTCAGCCATTGCTTCAAGGAGTATACCCAGATGAATAATCCGACAGGACAGCAGCGAAAGGAGAACGGCCCATGAAGCGACAAAAATCAGGAATGATGCGCATGGAGCGTAACTGGGGTCTGCTATTCGCGCTTCCTGCCATCCTGGGATTATTGATATTTACAATTGGACCGATCACGGCCTCGTTCGTATTCAGCCTGACCGACTGGACCATTGGCGGACAGATGACCTTTATTGGCCTGGATAATTACCGGACGATTCTGACGGAGGATTCTACCTTTTCCCAATCCATGTTCGTGACCACATATTACGCGCTGGGCAGCGTGCCTCTCGGGTTGGTGGCGGCGTTTATCATTGCGCTGCTATTAAATCAAAAAGTGAAGGGCCTGTCGGTGTTCCGCACGATTTATTATTTGCCCACCATTGTGCCGAGTATTGCGAACACCATGCTGTGGCTGTGGATGTTTAACCCCGATTTTGGCTTGCTGAATTCACTGCTGGAGCATGCCGGACTCCCGGGAAGCAAATGGATTTACGACGAGAGCACGGCGATCCCCTCTCTGATTATGATGAGCACCTGGGGGATCGGGAACACGGTCATTATCTTTTTGGCAGGGCTTCAGTCGGTTCCCACCCATCTGTATGAAGCGGCTGAGGTGGATGGCGGCCATATGTGGCACAAATTTATTCATATTACGATTCCTTCGATGACACCGACGATTTTCTTCAATCTGGTCATGTCTTTGATCAGTACCTTTCAGGCATTCAATCAGGCGTATGTCATGACGAAGGGGGGCCCTAACAATTCGACCCTGTTCTATGTATTCTACTTGTGGCGTACGGCCTTTACGGAGACAAAAATCGGCTATGCGTCGGCGCTGGCCTGGATCTTATTTTTCGTCATTATGGTGCTGACCGTCCTGATTTTCTCCACGTCCAAAAAGTGGGTTCACTATGAAGGAGGGGAACGTTCATGAATCAAGCCGCTTCTTCTGTAAACGATTCACCAACACCTAAACAACCACAGCCTGAACGCTCCCGTAGTCCTGCTATCGCCACCCGTGCCAAGCCGCTCAAAATCAGTCGTGTTCTGCTATACGTCGTTTTGATTATGGGCAGTATCTTAATGCTGTTGCCATTTGTATGGCTCATTCGCAGCTCTCTGATGGGGACATCGCAAATTTTCGTGTTCCCGCCAGAGTGGATACCGTCTCCTTTTCAATGGAGCAATTACCCGGAAGCGCTGACCTCTGTGCCGTTCGGCAGGTATTTTATGAATACGTTCATGATTGAGGTATGTGTGCTGGCAGGAGTGATGCTAACCTCGATTGTATCGGCGTTTACCTTTGCCCGTCTGCGCTGGCCCGGACGTAATCTGATTTTTTCCCTGCTGATCGGGTCGATGATGCTGCCTTACGCGGTGACGCTGATTCCAACCTTCGTTATGTGGCGTGAGCTGGGTGGGCTGAATACGTTCCTGCCGCTGATTGTTCCCGCATGGTTTGGCGGCGGAGCGTTTAACATCTTTTTGATGCGACAATTCATGCTGACCATTCCACGGGATCTGGACGAAGCGGCATATATGGACGGGGGCACACCTCTGACCGTACTATGGCGCGTCATTATTCCATTGTCTTCACCCGCGTTGATCGTGATCGGGATATTTACTTTTATTGATGTGTGGAATGACTTCCTAGGCCCGATTATTTATTTGAGTGATGAAAAGCATTTTACGCTGGCGCTGGGCTTGGCGACCTTCCGGGGGCTGAACAACACAAACTGGCCTTATCTGATGGCGGCTTCCAGTACGATTTTGGCTCCCATTGTCCTGATTTTCTTTATCGGACAACGCTATTTTATTGAAGGCATCACGTTAACAGGCATCAAAGGCTAAAAGGAAACAACAAGGACTCGAGTGATGGAGCATATTTAGAGGCATATTTCTTGAAAGGAAATACGGATGGGAGGCAGTACGAGTGAAAGAGGAAAGCATTCAAAATGCGGAAGTATCAGGAAACCAAGTTACGCAAAAGGCAGATCAGGAGGCGGCTGTGGCTTTGGAAAAGCAAATCGGTTCGGCAAAGCGGGTACAGGGTGTTCCGGGCAGATTGGCCCGATTGCGGTCGGAGTTTTCGGCGCTAGGTATAGATGCGCTGCTCATTACACACGGACCCAATCGGCGCTATATGACAGGGTTTACTGGCTCGGCAGGGATCGTGCTTATTGCGGAGGAAGATGCTTTTCTGTTGACGGATTTCCGCTATATGATGCAGGCAACGGATCAGGCACCGGAATATTCGGTCATTCGGCATGAGGCACAAATTTTCCAGACGGTGGCTGATCTGACAGACAAACTGGGCGTTCACAGGCTGGGATTGGAGAGCCGCCATGTCTCACTCCAGCAGTCGAGTCAGCTTCAAGCCGTGCTGGGTTCGCTGGAATATGTGCAAACGGAGGATGTGATTGAACGACTGCGTGATGTAAAGGACGATGAGGAAGTTCGCACGATCAGCGAAGCGGCGCGTATCACCGATGCCGCTTTTGCGGAGGTGCTGAATTACATTCAGCCAGGCGTTACAGAGCGGCGGATTGCGGCGGAGCTGGAATATCGGCTGCGGCTGGCTGGCGCGGAATCGGGCGGTTTTGCATTTATTGTCGCTTCGGGTGAGCGTTCAGCGCTGCCGCACGGACTGGCCAGTGACAAGGAAATTGGTCAGAACGAGTTCGTCACGATGGATTTTGGCGCAAATGTGCGCGGCTATCTGTCCGATATCACGCGTACGGTTTTCGTCGGCAAACCGTCAGAACGCCATGAGGAACTATATGCCATTGTGCTGGAAGCGAATATGAAGACGATTGCAGGACTTCGCCCCGGAATAAGCGGCAGTGAGGGGGACAGTCTGGGGCGGGATGTGATTGCCTCATACGGCTATGGAGAACATTTTGGTCACGGGCTGGGCCACGGCTTTGGTCTGGAGATTCATGAGCAGGTACGCCTGTCCCGCGAAAGTAAGTCGGTGCTCGTACCGGGCCATGTTATTACCGTGGAACCGGGCATTTATATCCCCGGCTTCGGCGGGGTTCGGATCGAGGATGATGTGCTGATCACGGAAGATGGTGTAAAGGTACTGACCTCCTCGCCGAAGGAGCTGCTTTTATTGTAAAAAAGCAACTGTAATAAGAAGAATTCGATAGAACGAACTCGTATAATTCACACGAAAACGGAGTAGGTGGAATGGTGCTGTACAAGCGACAGCGGCCGCTTTGCCAGTCACCTAAAAACGATATGGAGGGATTGCATGAACATGCAAAAAAGACGCACGAAAATATGGCTGACCGCGCTGGCGGCTTCTCTTATCGTTGCTTTGACCCCAGCCATTCCGGGTCAACAGGCTTATGCCGAGGCGGAATCGGATGCAAAAGTAATCGACATCTTTAGCCGGACGGTGAACGATTACGGCATAGACCTGGTTGATTGGCAAGGGTATCTTGCGAACCCGTATGTGAAGCTAAAAGTAAAGCCGCCTGCCAATGCTGCTTATCCTGTGACGGTTACGCTGAATGCGCAGGGCACATCCCGGCTGATGATGGATTTGCCAAGTACATTGTCGGCGCAAGGCGCAAGCAAAACCTTGACCTTTGATAACGCGCAGGAGGAAAAAGAATTCCGACTAGCCATCCATCCCGACCGGATCGGAGGAAATGGCGAAATAGAGCATTATAAGCTTTCTATGTCCATTGCCGGACATGATGGGCAGACGAAGGTCCAGTCTATTCCAATACGGGTGTTGGATCAGGACGACAATGAAGAGCCGAAAGTACCCATACATTTTGACTATCGCTTCGATACGATTATGCCCTATTTCAATGATGCTTCTACCAGAAAGGCCGCAGAGCTGGCGGTGAAGGACTGGTTCTATTTCTTTGATCTGGATTCCTTCGACGAGGTTCCTGCCAATGCGGAGGTAAACCATCTGCCGGGAGACGACTGGCAAAATGAGATACAGGTGACGAATGATAAGCCCTATAAGGGCATGTGGGTGTTTATGAGAGGTCTGAACGGACCTTATTCTACAGGCTTTCCGGCAGACAACGGCAATTATCATACACGCAATGGTGTGACCGTGCCGGGGAACTTAAACCGTTCCTACAGTTTGATTCTGGATTTCTATGATGATGCGACTCCGTTCACATCTGTAGACGATGAGGAATGGTATCAATCCGATCTCTCCAAGGTGACAGATGTACACGGACTGATCATGCATGAATTCGGCCATGCGATTGTGTTCAGCGACACGTTCCCGGGTGTCAAGGCGCTGAAGGAGGCCGCAGGCAATGACCCGGATATTATGGCCTATCAACACAGAGCGGCCGCGTTGGACGACAGCTATCATCTCTCCGGGGAGCTTGCAGAGGTTGACAGACTGAGCGGACAAAACGGTGGCTGGCGTCATATGTTCCCGACCCGGCGCTGGATGAACACGAAGCTTTCGCTGCTGGTAGCGGAAAAAGCTGGCTGGCCGCTGCGTAAGGATCTGACTCCTTTCCTCGCGCCGGAAATCGTTACGAAGGAACTGCCTGAACCCGTCAAAGGAAAGACCTACACCGCCAAGCTGGAGGCAAAAGGAGGCGTACCGTTTTACGATTGGACTGTGACAGGCGGCGAACTGCCCACAGGCTTGAAGCTGGATCGCTTCACAGGAACGATCAGCGGGACAGCAGACAGCGGAGCAGAGAAGAAGACATATACGTTCACCGTACAGTTACGGGATTATGACGAGCTGAGCAAGCCTGTGGCCCAAAGCTTTAAGCTCAAGCTGTAACTGACAATAATCCAGTAGCAACTTCATGATTTTGGATTTTATTATGATGTACTCGGGCTTGAGTGGTCGGAGGGAGGGGAAATGAATGAAACACGGTGCAGCGGATCTGGTCGTTGTAGGCGGCGGGATCATCGGTGCTGCCATCGCTTATTATGCAGCAAAATCCGGTTTGAAGGTTGTGCTGGCTGAGCGAGGGGAGATTGCTGGAGGCACTTCGTCCCGTTGTGATGGAAATATTTTAGCCATCGATAAGGAGCCGGGATTTGACAGCCGAATGTCGCTGGTATCGCAGGAGCTGGTGGCTGAGCTGGCCAGAGAACTGGAGGATGAGTTCGAGTACCGTGCGCCGGGCAGTATTTTGGTCTGTGAAAATGATCAGGAGATGCAGGCGGCAGAGCAGTGGGTGGCCCGTCAGCAGCAGGAGGGACTTCCGTTTCGCATGCTGGATCAGCAGGATCTACAGGAGGAATGGCCGCATTTGGCTAAAGATTTGCCGGGCGGGCTGGAATGTGCGACAGATTCAACCGTGAATCCGGTGCTGATGACATATGCACTGGCCGGGGCTGCACGCCGGATGGGAGCCAGATTACTGCCGCGTACGCCGGTACAGTCCGTCCTCAAGGACGAAGGGGGGAACGTCCGGGGTGTGGAAACGCCTCATGGTGTTATCCATGCTGGAGCGGTGGTGCTGGCGGCAGGCGTGTGGACACGCAGCATCGGTCAATCACTCGGTCTTCACCTTCCGATTAAGCCGCGCAAAGGACATATTCTGGTGTCTGCCCGGATGCCCTCGATCGGGAACCGCAAGGTGATGGAGTTCGGGTATCTGATGAGCAAGTTTGGCGGGCAGCGGAATGTGGATGAGATGTATGAAAAATATGGTGTAGCACTGGTATTCGAGCCGACCGCATCACAAAATATCCTGATCGGCAGTAGCCGTCAGTTTGTCGGTATGGATACAGGTGTGGATCAGCAGGTGATCCGGTTAATCGCCCGCAGAGCGATTCGCTTTTTTCCAGACTTGGCAAACGTACCACTGATGAGGGCATATACAGGATTGCGGCCATGGACGCCTGATCACTTGCCGATTGTATCGGCGGTGGACGAAATACCGGGGCTGTTTATCGCGTCGGGTCATGAAGGAGACGGTATTAGCCTCGCGGCAGTTACGGGGAAGCTGGTGACCGAAATGGTACGCGGCGAATCGACTTGCATTCCGGTAGAACCCTTGCGGTATGACCGATTTGGGGAGGCTTTTAGCAGCAATCAGCTTCATGGGGAGGTAACCGGATGAGTGTACCAGGCAAAATCACTACGATTGATACCCACACGGGAGGAAATCCAACGCGGACAGTCATTCACGGTGCGCCCAAGCTGGTGGGTCATACGATGCTGGAAAAGATGACGTATATGGCAAAGCATCATGATGATTTTCGTCGTCTGCTGATGTTCGAGCCGCGTGGGCATGAGGTCATGTCGGGTTGCATTTTAACAGAACCCTGCCATCCGGATGCCGATATCGGTGTGGTCTTCGTGGAGACAGGCGGCTATTTACCGATGTGCGGCCACGATACGATTGGCGTATGCACAGCGCTGATGGAAGGCGGATTGATTGCTGCGGACAAAAAAAAGATTTTGCTGGATACCCCGGCAGGCCCGGTTCAGGTGCTGCTGGATGTAGACGAGGGAAAAGTACGACAGGTGACGTTCACGAACATTCCTTCTTTTGTTTACCGTCAGGAGGTAGAGGTGGATGTAGAGGGCATCGGTCAAGTCACGCTGGATATTGCGTATGGAGGTAACTTTTACGGCATTATCGAGGCTGCTTCCATCGGTCTTGGGCTGGAGCAAAGCAATGGGGCAGAGATTGTACGAACGGCGGTGCGGATTCGGGAGGCGGTGAATGCTGTGGTTGAGGTGGTCCATCCTGAAAATCCGGTCATCCGGGGAATGACGCATATTGAATTTTACGGGGAACCCGTGGCTCTACAGGCAGATTGCCGCAATGTCGTCGTCATTCCGCCGGGCGGTATCGACCGTTCCCCTTGTGGCACAGGAACCTCAGCCAAGGTAGCGGTGCTGCATGCCAAGGGAAAGCTGGGCTCGCATGAGACGTTTGTGCATGAAAGCATCACTGGCTCCATGTTCCGGGCTGAAATTGTGGGGGAAACACAGGTAGGCTCTTATCCGGCAGTGATTCCCCAAATTACCGGATCGGCTTGGGTGACGGGGCATCATCAATTTGTGCTGGATCCGGAAGACCCGCTGAGAGAAGGATTTTTACTGATGTGAGCATTTTTCATCAATCCAAAGAGCGGCTTTCCATCAGCAATAAATAGATCGGAATGATTCTATCCATCTATATATTGTACCCGCAAGCGACTGGAATCGAATGATGCAAAATGCTGAATATCAAAATAAAGATTGGGAAAGGGTTGGTGAGCATATGGCACGTTTTGAAGGTGTATATGTGGCGTTGGTTACACCGTTCACGGCAGAGCTGGAGGTCGATCACAAGCGTCTGACCGAGCTGTGCGAGCATCTGATTGCGAACGGCATTAGCGGACTGGTTCCTACGGGATCACTGGGAGAATATGCAGCTTTGTCCGCGGAGGAACGGTCTCAGGTTGTGCATACGGTAATTGACGCTGCGGCGGGGCGCGTCCCGGTCGTTGTCGGTTCGGCGGCTCCATCCACCAAGCAGGCGGTGCAATGGGTACAGCATGCAAAGGATGCCGGAGCAGCCGGTGTCATGGCGCTGCCGCCCATTAATTACAATCCGCTGCCTCATGAGGTAACGGCCCACTATGAAGCATTGTCGGAGGTAGGCTTGCCCATTATCGCATACAATAATCCCCATGATTACAAGGTCGATTTGACCCCGGATATCCTTGCAGACTTGTCACGCATTGAAAATATCGTAGCAGTCAAGGAATTCTCAGGTGATGTACGACGTATTCACGCTATTTTGGATCAGACCGAGCTGGAGGTCATGGTCGGAGTGGATAATCTGGCTATGGAGGGGGCGTTGTTCGGCGCGACAGGCTGGATTTCGGGGGTACCTAATGCGTTGCCCAAGGAAGGGGTAGAGCTGTTCCAGCTTGCACAGGCGGGAAATATGGCTGAAGCTTCCGCTTTGTATCGCAGGCTGCTACCGCTTTTCCGCTATGATGCCAGCCCGCAACTCGTACAGTCCATCAAGTACATGATGGAGCTGGCTGGATTTCCGGTCGGCCCGACACGTCCGCCCAGACTTGCGTTGCCGCAGGTGGATTATGACCGCATTCGCGAAGCTTTTGAGGTGGCGGTTCGTCCGAGCGGGGTTTCATCCTGAATGGAGGTGAAGACGATGGAGAGCCGAAATTGGATCGGCGGTGAGTGGCTGAGTCCTTCAGGTGAAGAAATGGTCGTTCGCAATCCTTCCGTGCTGAAAGAGGAGGTGGGTATCGTCCATTTTTCAGATACGGGCGATATTACACAGGCTGGGGAGGCTGCACGGCTTGCACAGGCGGGATGGTCGGCATTAAGTCCGGCAGCGCGGGGAGCTTATTTATTCAAAGCAGCCGGGTTGCTGGAAGCGAGTCTGCCCGAATTGGCTGAGCTGGCCAGCCGTGAAATGGGAAAGCCGATTACCGAGATGCGCGGAGAGGTCATGCGAGGTGTCCATCTGCTCCGATACTACGCGGCAGAGGGCGTTCGTTCCATCGGTACGGTTATCCCTTCGAATGAGCCGGGAGTGCTCCAGTACACGAAGCGCATTCCGCTGGGCGTAACGGCTGTCATTACGCCGTGGAATTTTCCGGTAGCCATTCCGCTCTGGAAAATCGCTCCTGCACTGCTGTGTGGAAACACGGTCATCTGGAAGCCTGCCGAACATGCGTCATTAACTGCGGTACGGGTGGCAGAACTGTTCGAGGCTGTACAGCTTCCACCGGGGGTATTGAACCTTGTCGTCGGGCAGGGCAGCCGCATAGGTGATGTCCTGCTGGAGCATCCGGCATTGGATGCGGTCAGCTTCACGGGTTCTACCACTACAGGTTTGGGCATTGCCGAGCGATGCGCGCGCCGTAACATCAAGTACCAGACCGAGATGGGCGGTAAAAATGCCGCTATTGTGCTAAAGGATGCAGATATAGCGCAGGCGGTGGCGATGATTGCCAGCGGAGCTTTCCGATCAGCCGGGCAAAAATGTACGGCAACCAGCCGGGTGATCGTGGAACGGTCTGTCTATGAAACGTTTACGGAAGCCTTGCGCCAAGCGGTGGA
The DNA here is from genome assembly GCF_059417685.1 of Paenibacillus sp. LT-B23. Lineage (NCBI taxonomy): Bacteria > Bacillati > Bacillota > Bacilli > Caryophanales > Paenibacillaceae > Paenibacillus > Paenibacillus sp. LT-B23. The sequence continues at coordinate 22,768 of NZ_JBSQBM010000016.1, forward strand.
AAAAATCCAGATCGCCCCGGCGCTGGACCCCGGCGCGTATCTCGGACCTGTGGCATCCGCAGGTCAGTACGAGAAGGTCATGTCCTATGTCGCGCTGGCCCGCCGGGAAGCAGATATTTTGGCCGAGGGCGGAGCCGCCGCCGGGACGGATAACGGGTATTATGTGCGTCCGCTGGTGGCAGCCGGGCTGGATTCATCACATCCGCTGATTCAGGAGGAGATTTTCGGACCCGTGATCGGTGTCGTGCAGGCGGACGACTTCGAGGATGCGATTCGACTGTGCAATGATTCTATTTACGGGTTGAGCGCTTCGCTATTCACCCGCGATTTGCGGCTCGCTCATCGGTTTCTGGATGAAGCGGACGCCGGAATGGTACGGGTTAATCAGGAAACGGCTGGTGTCGAATATCAGGCCCCGTTCGGCGGTTTGAAGCGATCCAGCTCACATACCCGGGAACAGGGGCAGGCGGCGCTGGATTTTTATTCAGCCATTAAAACCTGCGCGATCAGTTATGAATAAGCGGGCGGCGGGCCAGAGTGAGACGGTTGGTGCGTCAGGTCATTTGCTCGTATGTCGCTGCGAAGAAGTGAGTATGGCGCAGTTGGAGCAGGCTTGCCGTATGGGAGTGGATACGGTGCGCCAGCTTAAAATGGCTACGCGAGTCACGATGGGGGCATGTCAGGGCAGGGTATGCAGACAATTGGTCGAGTCGTGGTTTTACAATCAGTATCCTGCTGCTCGCCGCGAGGCGGAACTGTTATCGCAAAGACCCCCGGTGCGTCCCGTGACGTTCGGTCAGTTGGCAGAGGGAGGTTCCCTATGAATCGTGCGCGTATTGTGAGCCATCCTATTTTGGGGCAGAAGCCGGAGCGGCGACAGGTGCCTTTCGTTTTCGACGGTCGTCCTATGCAGGGCTTGGCTGGAGAGCCGCTCGCAGCAGCGCTACTGGCAAGCGGTGTCCGTTTGCTGAGAAGGCATGAGGAATCCGGCACAGCCAGAGGTATATATTGCGCCATTGGGCACTGTAACGAATGCCGCCTGACGGTTCATCCGCTCGGTACCGTCCGTTCCTGTCTGACCAAGCTGGAGGAAGGTATGGTAGTGGAAACCGGGCGTCAGCTTTCCAATGAAATCACAGGGAGAATTGTGACATGAATAAAATGGCGCATCTCATCGTCATTGGCGCGGGTCCCGCCGGATTGTCCGCAGCGGCATCGGCCGCTGAGCAAGGGTTGCCAGTCACCGTGCTGGATGAATTTACGGAGCCGGGTGGACGTATGCCCGGACAGTATCATGAGGAAGGCAGCAAAGGCTGGTGGGTCGGAAAACACGTATCGGATGAGCTGATTACCCGTTGCGTGGAGCTTGGGGTGGATATCCGCTGCGGCGTATCTGTGCACGGCATGGAATATACGAAAACATGGGAAATTTCCACCTCCTGTGGATTGTTCACTGCCGATTATGTATTGCTGGCGACCGGGGCCGCCGAAATTCCCGTTCCGGTGGACGGCTGGACGCTGCCGGGCGTAATGTCCATCGGGGCCGCGCAGGTGATGACCAACGTTCATTATGTCAAGCCGGGAGAACGCGGCATCATTGTAGGCATGAACGTACTGTCCATGGCGATTGCCCGAGAGCTGTCCGTCGCCGGGGTGAAGGTGGCGGCGATTACACTGCCATGCGCCAATCCGCTGGCTGGTGCGGCGGCAGATCCGACAGCCTCCGCCAAGCTGCTGCTACAGCTGTCGGGGCTGGCTCCCGCCGCCTGGATGCGTGCAGGCGGCAGGCTGGCAGCAGTGATGCGGATGGAGGGCCTCATCGCACGCTGCTATCCCCACAGAGGTTTCCGTCTGTGGGATATCCCGATCCGTTTGCGGACGGCAGTGCTGTCCGTCAACGGGCAGGACCGGGTCGAGTCCGTAACCCTGGTCCACGTTAAACCGGACGGCTCGCTTATTCCTGGCAGCGAGCGCGTCGAACCCGCCGACTTCGTGGCGCTGAGCGGCGGATTGTATCCGCTCGCCGAGCTGGCGGCGGTAGCCGGGTGCAAATTCGTGTACAGCCCCGAACTGGGCGGGCATGTTCCACTGCATGGTGAGCGAATGGAAACCTCGCTCACGGGGCTGTACGTTGCCGGAAATATTACCGGCATCGAAAGCGGGCTGGTCGCCATGGCCCAAGGGCGATTAGCCGCCGCCTCAATTATTCATGCCGCTGGCCTCAGCGGAGCCGACGGGGAACAGCGGGTACAGGAGGCGATCCGTGAGGTCCATTTTACACGAAAAAACGCTCTGATCCAGTTTCATCCCGGCATTACAGAGGCGAGAACGCAGTTGTACCAGCAGTGGGGGCAAACCACTGGCAGCGGCGTGTGATGGCTGGTTGTACTGGAAATGTACATTCTTTTTACATCCTTAATTCGCCTTAAAGGAGGAACGGAAGATGACACTCAAAGCAAAGGCCCATATGAAAGCAAGACCGTTCGCACTGAACGAGGTGGTGTTGGCTGAAGGTCCCTTCAAACAGGCGATGGAGCTGAACCGATCCTATTTGCTGGAGCTTCAACCCGACCGTCTGCTGGCGCGTTTTCGGGAATATGCCGGACTTACGCCCAAAGCGCCTCAATATGAAGGCTGGGAAGCCATGTCTATTTCCGGTCATACACTGGGACACTATTTGTCCGCTTGTTCTATGATCTATGCTTCGACGGGCGACGACCGTTTTAAAGAAATCGCACACTATATTACGGATGAGCTGGACGTTTGCCAAGAAGCGCATGGTGACGGGTATGTATCCGGCATTCCGGGGGGAAAGGAACTTTTTGAAGAGGTGTCTGCCGGAAATATTCGTTCGAAGGGGTTTGACCTGAATGGTGCCTGGGCTCCTCTTTATACATTGCACAAGTTGTTCGCCGGTCTGCGTGATGCGTACCATTTAACAGGCTGTGACAAGGCATTGGCAGTAGAGCGCAAGCTGGCGGACTGGCTCGGGGGAATTTTGAAGCCGATGAGTGATGAACAGATGCAGCAGATGATGTTTTGTGAATATGGAGGCATGAACGAGGTATTGGCGGACTTGTACGCGGATACCGGGGAAGAGAGCTACTTGCGGTTGGCTGAGTGCTTCTGGCACAAGCTGGTGCTGGACCCGCTTAGCTCGCAGGAGGATTGTTTACAGGGGATTCACGCCAATACGCAAATTCCGAAGCTGATCGGGCTTGCCAAGGAATATGAGCTGACGAATGATACGAAGCGCCGGGCAACGGTGGAGTTTTTTTGGGATCGGGTGGTGGATCATCATTCGTATGTCATTGGCGGCAATAGCTTTGGAGAATATTTTGGAGCGCCGGGTGGTTTAAATGATCGCATCGGGCCGCATACGACAGAGACGTGCAACACCTATAATATGCTCAAGCTGACCAGCCATCTGTTTCAGTGGAATGTATCCGCCAAGGAGGCAGATTTTTATGAGCGGGGTTTGTTTAATCATATTTTGGCCTCTCAGGACCCGGTTCATGGGGGTGTAACGTATTTTCTGTCGCTGGCCATGGGTGGACACAAGCATTTTGAAAGCAAGTTTGATGATTTTACATGCTGCGTTGGGACAGGGATGGAAAACCATGCGAGCTACGGTAGCGGTATTTATTTTCACGATCACGATAAGCTGTATGTCAATCAGTTCATTGCTTCCACGCTGGAATGGAAAGACACAGGCGTTACGCTAAAACAAAGCACGTCCTATCCGGATACCGATCATACGAAGCTGGAAATTCAATGTGATCAACCTGTCAAATTTATGCTGCTGTTACGCTATCCTTATTGGGCTGAAAAAGGGTTCACCATCCGCGTAAATGGCAAGGAACAAGCGGTCGTATCGGAACCGGGCAGCTTCGTCACTATCGCCAGAACGTGGATTGACGGCGATGTTGTAGAGGTGACGATTCCGATGTCGCTGAGACTGGAGCAGATGCCGGATAACCCTGACCGGGTGGCTGTTATGTATGGACCGCTGGTGTTGGCAGGGGACCTCGGTCCCATAGCTGATCCCAAGGCCAAGGATTTCTTGTACACACCGGTATTCATTCCCAAAACGGATGAGCTGGATGCCTGGATACAACCCGTGGAGGGCAAAACGAACACATTTCGCACTTTGGATGCAGGCCACCCCCGGGATGTGGAATTGTCTCCTTTGTATAAAATGCATGACCGCACCTATTCCGTATATTGGGACATCTTTACACCGGAAGCGTGGCAGGAGGCAGAAAAGGAATACACGGCTGCGCGTGAAAAACTGGCTATTCTGGAGCAGTGTACGATCGATTTCGCCCAACCCGGAGAAATGCAGCCGGAGCGGGATCATAACTTCCAGGGAGATGCTTCGACTCGTACCGGATATGTAAACAACCGACCTTACCGGAATGCAGGCATTGATGGCTGGTTCTCTTTTGATTTGAACGCCGATCCGTCTGCCCCGATGCTGCTGGTCATTACCTACACAGCTACGCTGGAAATGCCAAACTGCGGTTTTGATATTTTGATTAACGGCCATCCACTGGAGCATTTTAGTGAAGGCTTCGATGAGGCCGACAAGTTCTACAACCTAAATGCCGCCATTCCGGCTGCATATCTGGAGGGCAAGGATAAAGCGACAGTGACCTTCAAAGCCAAGCTGGGACAGCGTATTCGCAGATTGTTTGGGCTGAGAATGGTTAACCAGGACGTGTATGAGCAGCTATATCAGGCTGGCAGTTCAGGTGTGGATGAATGATATTTGAGATGTTTCGTGAGAAAAAAGTAACGTTTGATTTTTAGTCAGTTATGATTTATGATGTAAGAAATATTGGATGATGCTGGAACAATCATTAGGGTATGAGCTGATATATTCATCGTTTTTTGCGCGTGAAGCACACGGGCTGTTTCTTCCTTAACAGGGGAGAGGCAGCCCTTTTTTGTTGAGATTTTTGGGAAATGTAACTACTTGAAGGAGTTAGTCTTCTGATATTAGGGGAATAAAACTTGGGTCAATGTAGTCTGGCTTTTTTAGAATGCTTTATATTTAGAAGTTTTTCTTATAGATTTTGTGATAGGGAAACCATATAATATATAAGTTGTATCCAGTATTTTCCGAAAGTGGGGATGCGATAAATTCGTGGTCTTTGGGCTGATATACATAGTTCATAGTTTAAGCAGACAAAGGGGATAGAGAGATGAGTATGAAAAAATGGGTGTTGAGTCTGACCGCAGTCGCGTTGCTATGGGGAGCAACCAGTACAACTCCAACGACGGAAGCAGCAAGCAGTTCCAAACCGATTGAAGTATTATTGAATGCGAAAAAAATACAGTTTCCGGACGCTAAACCATTTCAGGATGATAACGATTATGTGATGGTTCCCATTCGTTTTGTATCCGAAGCGCTGGGGGCTAAGGTAGGCTGGGAGAAAACAGGCGGTCAGTTGGCTGTGTCGATTAAGAATGACGCGCATGTGGTCAACATGACGGTGGGACAGAACACGGCTACCGTGGATGGACAGACTAAAACATATGAGACGAAGATTATTTTGAAGCAGAACCGTACTTTTGTACCGCTGCGGCTAGTAAGTGAAGGCTTGGGGCAGACAGTAGAGTGGGATAAGGTCAGCCGCTGGGTTTGGATTGGGAAGAAGGAAATTGCTGCGCTGGAGGATACAGGGCATCAGGCTGTGAGTATTGAACCGTATAAGAAAGTAATTGGTACCATACCCGCTCTTTTGAACGATGATCTTGGTAAGCCATATAACAAAGTATTGATTTTTAAGCAATCTGACTTGCCTATCAAGCTGCTTCGGGATATTTATTCTGTTGAGCCATACACAACTTCTGATGGTGTGCCTTACTTGAGAATGAGAGTAAAAACCAAGTCCACAGCAGGTGGAGTTTTCTACATGACTAAGAATAAGGATACCCGTCTTCGTTCTCCGTTGCGAGAAATGACTCAAGACAATGGAGACGGAACAAAGATGATCTATTACCCAATTTATTCCTCTGCTGACGAGCTTTATTTGGGCACTAAAAATTATAAATCTTTTAAGCTACAAGACATTGAGTACATTGGATTCCGCCTGCAAGGTGATGGCTACATTCCCTTGATGGTTAACCCGTGGAAGAGCAATTAAGCACATGAAGAACACGAAACGCATTATGGCCGTATTGCTGGTGGGGGTACTTCTATTCTTGCAGCTCCCACCTTTTTCATTTCCCACAAACAAGGCGTCAGCCGATACAGAAATTACACCGCTTTCCTACTATGCAGATAAGAATGATCGTTACTTTGTCGGCATGATGTACTTCGACATGTGGAAGAACACCGCCGGGGTTTGGGTCACAGATGGAGGAAAACAACCTGAAAAGAACATGCAAGGTGAAGCCACATTCATCTACAAATTTAACTTCCCAGGCCGCAAGATCAAGAATGTAACGGCTCGCCTGTACACGGCTAGTGACAATAGGGAGTATTTCACAAAATCACGGTCTGACCTTTATCAAGACTATTCTGATCACATAAGTAAAGGCACAAAAGATGATCCGGATATCCGTCCCTTCCATAAGCAAGGGATTGGTACGGATACCACCATCATTCCGATTACGGTAAGTATAAGGCTGAATGCGCAAGTTCAAGCTGAAAACATCAAGGCTCAGAGCTGCCCGAACTGCGCAAAAGAAGTAGAAGCCTGGCGTATCTACCAGCCCATACTCTTCAAAATCGAACTGGATAGCGGACTCATCGTCAAGCATTTTACTAATGATGGAAAATCTCTTAACAACGTATTTACACCAATAGAAGATGAGCTGAAACCTGATCAATTGTATGATTTCACTCCGCCAACCGATCCCAGATATGAGTATGTTGGCTACAAGAAAAGTACCACAGGTAATCCGCCGAGCGGAGACATTTTGCCGGGAAATGTACCCGGATTCACCTATAACGGCTCCTTCGAGCAGTTTACAGCTTACTTATATTATAAGGAGCTGGAGACGATAGAGCAGCCCCCGACAGGAGTCACCTGCACTCGACCTACGCCTAGCGGTAGCCAGTCGGATAAATACCTCGACCCGATGGTGTCGGCTGTGATCAAAGCCGATCAGCGAGGCGCGTCACGCTTTGATGTAGCCAAGGGCATTCCAACCTCCGAAAGCCTGTATGGAAACGTGCTGGCCCGAAATTACCTGTTTCAAAACACCTTCCAACAGCTTAAAGGCGAATGTACCTACAACGTCAAGCTGAAGCGCACTTATGATCTTGAATGGGAAGATATCAACGATACCCGGCACATGAAGGTCGTGGAGTATTACAAATACGAAATTGTAAAACCGTACTCCTACTGGACGATCGACAACCTCGAAGTGTACGGTATCAAGAACGCGCAGCTACGCAACTATGCACTGCCGGGTGGAAGTATTACGATTCCGCCGAAGGACTATGCCCCTCCTGCTGTAGAGTCTGCGACCAACGGAAAATACTATCCGGCTCCTTCGCCGGGTTTTATCGACGGCGGTTCACTTTATATCTATGGCGGCAAGAGTATGCCGAAGGTGCCCAATGAACAAAGATCACTGGAGCCTGTGGCCCAGAAGGCTACGCCAGACGTGGAAGTGGAAAACGATACTGTGAAATTCAACGGTCAAACGATCATGGACCACCAGCGTGTCAAGGAAAAGGGCCCGACTCCTGGCAAAATCCCTGAACCCGTAAAAATCGGGTCGGATACCCTGTACAGCCCAGGCCATGTGATTGAAAAGCACAAGATCAATAAATCCAATACGTCAAGTAGCGGTGATATCACCTATACCATTCTCAAAGGAAATATCAATGGCGGTGCAGATAAGACTTTGCCGATCCAAGGGATCAATACCGTGACTGTCCACACGCCCGTGGTGAATCTTTCAAGTGTGTCAGACGATGCGGCCCACAACCAGAAAACCCAACCGACGAAAGGTCGATCAGCGCTTATTCTGGAACGTCCTTTCCGCGTGACGATTTCAACGGCGGGCCCGTATTTGAATATTCCCGGCTATGGTGATCGGGAGTATGCCAAATATGTGCGAACCAAGCAGGTGCGATTTCCGTTCGATGTGTACGACAAGGGGAAAACTCAATTCTATCCGCATGGAACCTGGATCGACATTCCGGTAAGGCAACTGGCCACAGACTTCTATTTGCCCGTATGGGTGGATGAAGGGAATTATACCGTCGAGTTTCGGACTATTGCAGAAAACGCACCGGACGGGTTCACTGAGCAGCGTCATGCCAATACGGATATCGCGCATCATGTCGCCAATGATGTGGTAGAGATCGAGGTCATCGGACGGATGTATGATTTTCATATCACGGATATTGCCGACTACCATTGGGAGCGGGTGTTCCGACAGCGCAAAGGAAGTCCGATGCATAGCGGACTGTCCTATTGGACGGGGTTAGGGAATATCGACGGACTGCCAAGGGGGAATCAGGAGCCGTTTACCTTGCCTGTCCGCCCTGGCAGTCATCCGCATGAAGGCTACCAAAATGTGGCGATCAAGACAGGCTACCACTTCAAGTTTGACCTCAAAACCAAAGGGAATATGTTCAGCGCCAAGGATGGTATCCGCATCACGCCATCATTCTATTGGGTGAGCAAGGATGGTCGTCAGCGAGAAGAGGTGGAGCTGTATACACATGCGGGAAGCCGCAAGTTCATCCGCTTGGGATCGGCGGAGGATCGGGAGAAGCGATATGTCATTTTAAATGAGCGGCTGCGCAATGTACCGACAGAGGAAATACAGGATACAGCAGCCTATCAATACAAGCAAGAGCTGAGTGAAGCACAGCGGAGCCAGTTGACGCTGGAACGCTATGTTTCCCTCTATGCCCAGCGTATCACGCGCAGCAAGACGTGGATCGGCCGTTACGATTGGCTGGTGCTGCCTGCGGCGGTGCGTACCTTGATCGGTCCCAAGACGGACCTGCCGGATGGAGTCGATGTCGACCGTGCCAATGCGTCGATTCAGCGCTGGTATGGCGAATATAGCCTGCCTGCTGATGTGTACGTGGTCCCTAAAGGGATGGATTTACGTGAAGAAAGCCGTCGCCGGGAGCTAAACGAGCATGCGAGCATATTTAAGAAAACGGGCTACATCATTGTTAACTTCAATTTGGAGTCGCTCCGTCAGGGGGATACCGAGCATCCACATTTGCAGTATATTAACGGCCCGCTGCTGAACCAGTGGAAGCTGGAAGGCTACCGGAGAGAAGTAAAAAATCCGTACGGGCAACCCTTTCATTTACAGGATGGGGATGTCGTGTTTTACCATGCGGATCAGTCGAGCCGGGATGATTTTAGCTCCTTTGTTCCACATTAAGAACCCAAAAGAAGCTCACATGATGGGAGATGCTTTTCATCCTTCGGTGAGCTTCTTCTATGCAAGCTGAACTGAAAAAATGTACATGTAAAACGGAGTAGGTGGAATGGTGTGCTGTACAAGCGAAGCGGTCGCTTTAAAAGCGAGTTTCTTTTGCAAAAGTGGATTGGAGATGGACGGGGATCATTTTGCCGGATTTAACCGGGTCTTTGCCCATGCCCTTCATGCGGTATAATAGACCGATACGTCTGTGGGCTTTTTTCCTGCGGAGAACACGAGAACGGATGAATAAGGGAACAATATAACGAAAGGAATGATGATGGACGAAAAGGATTGCCTGATGTTGTGGACTACTGTCAATAGAATGGACACCCAAAGTCGAGAATTTCAAGCGGGTTTTCGGTACAACCGTTCATACTGATTTGGAGATACATAACCTAGGGAAGAGTGGATTCGTTTTCCATTATAAAAGCATGTAATATATTCGAAAATCTGCTTCTTTGCCTCATGACGGGTTTTGTAGTGGTCTAAGTAAATCAGTTCCTTCTTTAGAATGCTGTGAAAGGATTCGATACAGGCGTTGTCATAACAGTTCCCCTTGCGGCCATGCTGCCTTTCATAGGGTACTTAACCAGCTTAGCTTGATACTCATGAGATGCGTATTGGCTCCCTCGATCAGAATGATGCAGAACTCCTTTGCCCGGTCGTTGGACACGATATGCTTGGTCAAGGGACTGAATGACTAACTCTTTAGTCATCCGAGAATCCATGTGGAATCCTACGATTTTGCGGCTGTACAAGTCCATCATGCTTGCCAAATAAAGCCAGCCTTCATCGGTGGGAATATACGTAATATCTGTCATCCACACCTCGTTTGGGGCCCCAGCAACAAACTGCTGCTTTAAAAGGTTCTCATGAACAGGCAGGTGGTGTTTGGAGTTCGTAATTGCTTTGTATTTTTTCACGGTTCTGGACTTTAAACCAAGCTCCTTCATGATTCGCACGACCGTTTTTTCCGACACGGCAACTCCTTGCTGAACCAAAGCTTTATGAATCTTCCGGCTGCCATACAAACGACGTGAATCCAAAAAAATCCGGCGGATACGTTGTAAGAGCTTTTCCCGTTGTTTTTGGCGTTCTTTATGAATCGTTCGAGTTTGTACCCATTTGTAATAGCCGCTTCGTGAAACGCCAAACACTGCACACATCTTTGCAACACGACACTGGAAGCGGTGATCATATATAAAAGAAAAGATCAGTGTCGGTCTTTGGCAAAGTAGTGCATTGCCTTTTTTAGAATATCGTTCTCCTCTTCCAGATCACGAATGCGTTTGTGGAGTTCTCTTGTAGCTTGTTCCTCTGGCTTCAGGTTCCCGCTGCCAGGGAAAGCCTGTTTCCCATCTTGGTTGTGTTCGGCTACCCAACGATACAGCGTGTTCGCGGAGATGCCCAATTCTCTCGCCACTTGAGAGACAGGTTTACCTTCTTCTTGAATCATTTGAACGGTTTGAACTTTAAAAGTCTTGTCGTAGTTTTTACTCATAGGGACGCACCTCGAATGAATTTGATTTTATTCTCGCATTCTCGATTCTCGGTGTCCACTTTTTAGTCTAGCATCAATATGCTATATGATAATTGAAGTGCAAATGACACAAAAAAAATAATAATGGTATCTCTGATAATCTCACTTGTGACCTTCATTGAAAATGATTTAATAATAGCACATGGTAAAATCAAATCAATTACAATGTCAGTCAAACTCTTCCTTCTCCTCATACCAATAACTGAATATAAAAAATGGAAAAACACCACTCCGTATGCTGAAGTAAGAGCGCTAGGCTTCCACTACCACACAGAAGAGGTGTCTTTTATATGATAGATCCAAAGCGACCGCTCAGCGAGCTGAGAAACCAATCTTATCAGCCGATTTACAAATTTTCACCATTAGTTTCAATTACATTTTTATACCAATAAAATGAATCCTTTTTAATTCTCTCTTTAGTGCCATTGTCGTAATCATCCTGGTCTACATATATAAATCCATAACGTTTACTCATTTCAGATGTAGATGAGCTAATGATATCGATAGGCGCCCAAGTGCAGTAAGCTAAAATTTCCACTCCGTCCTTAACCGCCTCTTTCATTTGAGCAATATAATCTCTAAAATAAGCAATTCTATAATCATCATTAATTTTTCCGTCTTTTACCTCATCGATTGCTCCAAAGCCATTTTCACTTATCAAAATAGGGATTTGATATCTATCCCAATAGGTAGAAATGGCATTATAAAACCCTAACGGATCAACTCGCCACTCCCAAGGAGTAGGTTTTAGATAAGGATTTAATTCGAATGTATTCGAATTCATATCACATGTCTCAGCAGAAATAGTTCTTGTACTGTAATGACTGAAACTTAAGTAATCCATTTTATATTGTGAAATCAATGCCAATTCATCTTCTGTCTCATCGATTTGAATCTTGTTATCTTCAAAATAACGTAATGCATAGCCTGGATATTTGCCACGTAATCCAACATCAGAGCAAAAAAACTGCATCTGGTTTCTTTTCATGGTTAATATTAGGTCATCTGGGTTGCAAGTTTTTGGATACATTATTTTATCTGACAACATTACACCCACTAAAATATTCGGATCTACTTCTAAAGCGATTTTTTTACAAATAGCACTGCACACAAGTTGGTTATGGACAGCTTGATAATAAGATTGGAGCAGATGATCCGAATAATCGTCATACACTCCTGTTGATTTAAATCCGCAAGGGTACAGTAGATTTATTTGATTAAAAGGAATCCAGTACTTTACTTTTTTACCGTATCTGCGAAGCACAAGCTCTGCATACTTCATAAACAAATTAATAACTTTTTTATTAGAGAATCCGCCATATTTTAACGATAAGTGCAACGGCATTTCATAATGGGAGATGGTAATAATGGGTTCCATTCCATTTTTGATAATTTCATCGATTAAATCATCATAAAACTCGAGTCCTTTTTCATTTGGAACACTTTCCTCTCCAGTTGGAAACAATCTTGACCATGAAATCGAAGTTCTAAAGCATTTTAAGCCTAACTCCTTTAAAAGAGCTAAATCCGCTTTATAGGTGTGATAAAAATCTATACCGTACCTTTTAGGGAAATTTGATGTTGTGTCGGCGGCAAGTCTCTTTATTTCTGCAATAGTACCGCCTACTTCACTTTTAATATTTTTTCTTTTATTTTGATCAATGATGGGTTGAATATCAGATACTGAAATTCCTTTTCCGTCCGCATCCCAGGCTCCTTCACTCTGACAAGCGGCAAAAGCGCCGCCCCAAAGAAAATTTGCAGGAAATCCATTAGGCTTATTTTTGTTCATGGCAATAAACCTCGAGTTCTATGATATTTTGATTTTAAAAGTAACTTTTTTAATATGGCTTTCTGCTTCACAATCACAATAGGGATGATGGATATCATTGGGTAAAAATAAGATAAACATTCCCGGTTCCATGGTAACCCTAATTTTTTCTTTTTTTAGGTGATAAAAAGTGATGTCCTTTTCTTCTGAATAAGCTTTTTTAATAGCGAAGTCATTCCTAAAATCCACATAGATATTTTCTCTTCCTTCTAAAACAATCACTACATCATAATATCTATCATGAGTTTCTATATCTGTTTCTTCCCAAGGTTTAGTATCATACTCAGTTAAAAGTGCAAAGAAATTCATGCCTTCAATCAATACTTTTCCAGATTTAAAGTTCTCTAAATCAATTTTTTTAATAAATTCCTGCATTTCTTCAGAATAGTTTCTAAGGATATCATAGTTAGACATTTCTTTTAATTCATCACAAATCATAATATGCCTCCATATTTACAGTTTATATTATTCTTCTTTCTGTACAAATGACATGGACTCTTCTTCCAACGTCTTCTTCTCAAACACCTTAAAGAATGGATACCAAATAAATGTATAAATTAAGAAGAATACAAACCACCATAAAATGGCTTTCCAATCTTGTGTAATTAGCCAGGAACTAAACGGTGCCGGAATGGTTCCAGTCTGCAAAACGATGCTGGGGATGTTTAGTAATCCACTTCTCATGATAATCCAAACCAGTACTGGCCCGATAAGGGAAATAATCCACATAGGAATCATTAATAAAGGATTAAACACAATAGGTAGCCCGTACATAATAGGTTCGCTAATATTAAATATTGCCGGCCCAACAGTGATTCGAGCAAACTGGCGCAGTTTCTTGCTTTTTGATTTTAGCATTAAAGCAACTAAAGGTAGCGGACTTCCTTGCCCACCTAATGTTAACAAGCCTAATGTAAACATCGTCTCATAGGTAACTATATTAATGGGGTTGTCTCCGGCAGCAACTGCGGCAACATTCGCTGCAATAGCGACCATAAAAATAGGATTACGAATTGCTCCCCAAACCCATGGTGAGACTCCAAGCGTAAAGAAAAAGGCTTGAAGGAATGATAATAGCATAAAACCTGGTAAAGTTTGAGCGAAGTTGTTAATAGGCGCAAAGAGATTTACAATAATTTGATAAATGTCGATATGCAGGCCTAATACTAAAAGTGAAGCAATACAAATATTAGCAAGAATGGGTATTGTATTTCTAATCCATTCTTTTACAAAATCAGGCAATGTTTCGTTTTTACCAAGTATATTTAACTTTGCAAAGAAGTGGAACACCATTCCCACCATGATTCCAGCCCACAATGCGACAAACATCCCTGTCGGTCCGAATCGCCCAAAACTAAATGTTACATTGGCTTGTGTCTCATCAAATGATGGATAGATAAAAACCATAAAAACCAATACTGCGGTTAAACCAGCAGGGATTGTATAATTTTTCTTATCTAATTTCTCCATGATCTGCTGTGCAACCATAAAAGCAGTTAAAAGCCCTAACATTTTAAAAGAAAACAATAATAACATTGATAAGTCAGGCAAAACATTACTAAAAAACATTTGGAAAATCTGATATATATAAATAATCGAACCCGTTAAAATAAAAGGTAATATCTTCGTCATGGCTCCTGAAACAGCAGCGAGATAGGGCATTGCAAAAAGGGCTTGTGCTGCAGGCGCAAACTTATTAGTTAACCAACCTATAAATTTATCCATTGTTTTTAACGCTCCTTATGCTCCACTAAAGATAGAGCAAATTCCAACAATTTTTCACCATCTATCATTCCATAAATTTCTTTGGGAATAACAGCTACAGGCACATTAAATGGAGCGGCAAGTTTTGAAAAAGTACTTAAATTTTTCTCATAGTGCGGTCCTAAAAGTAAAACATCAATTTTGTCTAGATATTCCGAGACCTGGCTCTCTGATCTTGCTTCCACACTTACATTCAATCCTGTTTTATTTGCTGCTTTACGGCTTCTTTGGGCCAGCATTCCACTTGAAAAGCCTCCTCCACAGCACAATAAAATTTGAATTCTCTCCATCTTTTTTCCTCCCTACACTTTTTGTTATATGATTATATTTGAATCCGCTTTCAATAAGGAGCATTCTCTAAAACCTTTTTGCTTTTTTACTTACTTTCTATTTTATTAAACAGAGCTCTGACTAAAGCACACAACTCTTCTGATATCTCAATCTGCATTTTTGCGGTCATAAGAGTATCCTGGGCATGATTAAACAAAAGACTATTTTCGTACGTTTCACCGGATGCTTCGTTTTGAACTAAATTAGTCTGAGCCTTGTGTGCTAAAACTATTTTAGTATGTGCCTTTTTCAGTAACTCTACTGGAGCCTCAAAATCAAAGTTTCTTAAACTTTTTAGTGCATTTAATGCGTCTGCCTTTGCATCACTTGCGTTCATTATAATCTGCATGGCTACTTTTGCTATTTCTTCACGTTTTTCCAATTCATTATTCATGTTATATTTCCCCTATTCGTTTACATATAAGTTGAATTTGACTTTCCGAACGTGTAGCTACTGTTTTCTTTTTTTCATTATTATCACTACCCCTTTCTTCATTTTCAAAACTTGGATGGTAATTCATCTACGTGCCTTAGAATACTTTTATTTTTACTTTTTTTCCTCCTAGAATTTGCACACAGCTGTGAAAATCTATATCTTAATCGGCTATTTGGTATATGTTATAGTATTAAAAAGACTTTATGATTACGAAAAAGGCGTTGTCAACGAAAGGCAGGTAAAGTTGAAATATTAGGAGATTTATCGAAGGAACAAAGAGGAAGAAGAGGAAGAATCTGTTGCAGGAAGGAGTTACCGGCGAGAAAAATGAAAGCGCTTTAAAAATCTGGAGGTGTTCTTATGCATGAAAAACTGATTACACTTACGAATTTACTAATGGAAAGTTCCAAACCTATTCCAGGGGTTGGTATTGCAGAACACTTAAAGCTTTCCAGACGTACTGTAATCAACTACATCAATGAAATAAATGCCTTTGCTAAGAACAGCATTATCATGTCATCTCCTAATGGATACTATATTGATAAAACGGCTGCTGCTTCATTACTTCATACCAGACCGTCTGCTGTTCCTCAAAATTATCAGGAACGTTCTTTTTATATTATAAAAGCCCTTCTTATAAATCACATTGAATTAATCAATATTTATGATTTATGTGATGAACTATGTATAAGCCTTTCTTTATTAAAAAATGATTTTAAAAAAATGAATCAGTCCTATTCATTTCTAAAAGTAAAATTCGTTACACAGAATAACTGTATTAGGATCATCGGAGACGAAAAAAGCAAAAGACAGTTAGTTAATTATGTTTTGCAAAGAATGCAGGATAGTGATTTGATAGATATCCATCATTTGAAAAATTTTTTTGATAATAATGTCTTGGAGGTTATATTGAAGATCATTGATACGGCCTATGTGGAAAAACATTATTATATCAATGATTTTTCAAGGGTGAATTTGCTGCTTCATTTTCTAATTATGGTTAACCGAATCAAGAGCGGTAACGTCATTAGTAAAAAGACATCAGATACAAATAACTATCCATTGAACAACACTCCGGAATATGAATTAGTAAATCTTATTAAAAACCAGCTTGAACAATCATTTTCAATCACGATAAATAATGAAGAATATATACAACTTTATCTTATAGTCTGTTCTAATTCAAATTATAATATGAATACAGTCGAAGCTTTAAATTCCTATGTAGATCAGGATTTATTGCATTTTATCAATAAGCTTTTGCAGGAAATCGAACAAAAATATTATCTTGACCTTCATCGAGAGGGTTTCAGGGTTATGTTTACGCTTCATATAAAAAATTTTCTGTTTCGATTAAACTCGAATATAACAGTGAAAAGTCCTTTAAAAAATGATTTGAGAAATACATTGCCTTTTCTATATGATATAGCTATTTTTATCACGGACAGGCTGATTAATGAATATCAGATTACTTCTTCTGTTAATGAAGACGAAATTTCTTTTATATTAATACATCTGGCCGCTGAAATAGAAAGAAATAGAATTATTGAAAAATCCGTAAAATGTCTGCTTTTTGTTCCGAAATACCTCAATATCGAACAAGAAGTAACCAAACGGATATTGTATTATTTCGGTAACCAATTGGTAATCATAAAAGTTATTTCTTTTGAAGACTCCATTAATGACTCTGAGTTTGATTTATTAATATCAACAACAAGAATAGCAATTAAATCGAATCACAAAATAATTTACATCAGCCCATTTCTCACAAATTCAGATATATCAATAATAAATAATGCAATCGCTGAAATACAGAATACTAAGCAAATCACTTATTTATCTACTAATTTTCATAATTATTTCAGCGCTGATAATTTTATAATTAGTAATTCTCAATTCACAGACAAGTGTGAACCTATCGATTATCTTTGTGATTTGTTGCTTAAAAATGGTTGTGTAAAAGAGGATTTTTACAGTAAAGTGATATCCAGAGAAAATTCCGTCTCTACCGGATATGATGGTTTTGCGATACCGCATGCTATTAGTTTGGACGCTGTAAGTAATGAAATTGCCGTATTAATTTCACCATCCGGTATCAAGTGGGACAATCAGAATGTATATGTGGTATTTATGATGTCTGTTTCTCCAGATACACTGGTTGATTTTCAGGAGCTTTATGCAGGGCTTTCCTTATTGCTTACAGAAACGAATGTAATTAGCAGATTAAGGAAATGTAAAACATTTGAACAGTTTAAAGAAATTCTATTAACCACATATTTTGAAGTGTAATTCTGTTTTTCTAAGAAATACAGCTGATTAGCATTGTAGATATAGAAATTGCGGGCCGTGGGTGGCGTCGCGTCGTTCCTTCGCTGCAGCTGCAGTCTATTTTGGAGGCAGAAACCATTATGAAGCTTGTCGAGAGCGGAGCGATTGTCATTGCTTCTGGAGGCGGAGGCATTCCGGTTATCCAGCAAACGGACGGCACGATTAAAGGCGTCGAAGCGGTAATCGACAAGGATCACAGCGGTCGCAAATTGGCCTAGGAAGCGAATGCCGATATTTTCGTGATGGTGACAGACGTGCAAAATGTTTTTATTCATTACGGAAAGCCGGAGCAGCAGGTGCTAGGCCATATCAGTATGGAGGAAGCTAAACAGTACGTTCAGGAGGGACATTTCTCCACAGGCAGTATGGGACCGAAGATGGAGGCGGCCATATCGTTTGCAGAACAAGGAAAACACGCCATTATATGTTCAATCGAAGATGCCGTTTCGGCTCTCAGAGGAATAGACGGCACGCATATTTCCTAATTAGCCGGCACAGTCAAAGAGGGTACAAGCGGCAAATCACCCATGCAGCGACCGTTTCCCGATGTTCGACTGGGGACGGTTGCTTAGTTTTTTCTGAAAGAGCTCGTAGTTATAGAACGCAATATATTCTCTTACGGTCTCTACTCAATCCTCATTCAGCCCTCATCTTGCCGTGTTCGTACAGGCTTGGTGGGGGCTGTTTTATGTGAAACGGCAAACAACACGGATTTGTGAAGAGAAATCCCCGGATATTTAAACGCTTTTGGGAGAACGGCAAAACTATAATAATAAGGAATTTAAATTATGTAAGCGCAATCATTTTGGGTATTTGCTTGTCATCACAACACAATTGAGGAGGACGACTTGGATGGCTCAAAGGAAAGGCGCATGGCGAAAGGGAACCTTGACCGCCGCGTTGGCAACGATGCTGGCGATGACGGGTACAACTGTGGGGATGGCAGCAGAAGCTCCATCTGAACCGGAGCTTCAGGCAGCATCGGCTGTTGCCGTCGAACAGAACCGAAATGGCAGCATCCAACTGGAAAAGCTGGATCGGGGACTGGTGGCTGCGGTAACGCCGGAGGGTGTATTTTTAAGCTGGCGACTGCTGGCGCAGGAAGTGAATGGTTACGGCCCAACGGGGCTGACAGGCGCGAATTTTAATGTATACCGTGACGGTAAAAAGATCGCGACGGTGACCGACAGCACCAACTATGTGGATAAAGAAGGAAGCGGAAATGCAGTCTACAGGGTGGCTTCGGTCGTGAATGGACGGGAAAAGGATAGCAGCGCCAAGGTGACGCCGTGGCAGCAGGGTTACTATGAACTGCCTCTTCAAAAGCCCGCCGATGGAGTAACGCCCGCAGGAGAATCCTATACGTATTCGGCTAATGATATGAGTGTGGGGGATGTGGATGGGGACGGACAATATGAATTTTTTGTAAAATGGGACCCGTCGAACTCCAAGGACGTTTCTCAGAAGGGCTATACCGGAAATACGTATGTCGATGCATATACGGTTGAGGGCAAGCTGTTATACCGGATCGACCTGGGTGTGAATATTCGGTCAGGTGCGCATTATACACAGATGATGGTGTACGATTTTGACGGAGACGGCAAAGCCGAGCTGATGTTCAAAACGGCTCCGGGTACCAAAACCATTTCTTTTGATAAGAAGGGAAAGCCGAGAAAAGAAACCTATATTACCCTGCCCCGTGAGGATCGCAAAGCAGGAATTACGCATAAGGACGATTACCGTTTAAGCCGCACGGATTATTACGAGCATGTGGTGAACATGTTCATGAACTGGACGGAGCACGAAGAAGTGGTCAAAGGGCAATGGCCTGCTACGCTGGAGGAATGCTTTGGTATCGCTCCAAAGTATAGCTATCCGTTATCCCGTAAGGATGCGGAAAGTTTGACTGACTATTTTATGGATGTATACGCGCCTGCGCGGAGCGACAAAAACAAGCTGAGAGAGTTTGAGGGCTTTATCGTGAACGGGCCGGAATATTTGACTATATTCAAAGGAAAAACGGGAGCAGAGCTGGATACCGTTCGCTACGAGCCGGAGCGTCATGACGATGGCCTCATGTGGGGCGATTACGCTATGGCCCGGATTGAACCGGCGAATCGGGTGGATCGTTTCCTGGCAGGAGTGGCTTACTTGGACGGACGCAAACCGTACGCCGTGTTTGCACGCGGCTATTATACGCGTTCCACGCTGGTCACCTACACATGGAACGGTCGCCATCTCCAAAAGAACTGGATGGTGAACAGCGGCTGGGCGCCGATGACGAATCCGTTTAACGATAGTCCGCATGGGCGCGATGGAACAGACCCGAAATTCGGCACCTTAACCACACAGGGAGCGCATTCGCTGAGCGTGGCGGATGTGGATGGTGACGGCAAGGATGAGATCGTATACGGATCTGCCACCATCGACCATGATGGCAGCTTGTTGTACAGCTCATTTGATGTCATGCCTCCTGAAAGCGCGATTCCGGGACAAACAGCCAGACTGGGACACGGTGATGCGCTGCATGTGACCGATATTGACCCTGATCGGCCGGGAAAAGAAATCTTTATGGTGCATGAGGGTGGCACCTATGCCCCTTATGGTTATTCGCTGCGGGATGCCAAAACGGGTAAAGTCATCTACGGTGGATATTCCGGCAAGGATACAGGCCGCGGAATGGTCGGTGACATAGACCCGGATCAGCGAGGGCTGGAAACTTGGGCCATGGGCTTATGGACCGCTGCGGGCAAGCAACTGGATACCAAGATGCCTGGCACCAATATGAGTATCAAATGGGCAGCCGATATGACCACACAAATCGTAAACGGCGCGATTGATGTAACCCCAACTATTGAGGATTGGAAACGAGGAACATTGTTGACCGCCACTGGAACCAAAACGAACAACTATACGAAAGGAACGCCATCGCTGGTAGCCGATATTTTCGGAGACTGGCGTGAGGAAATGCTCGTCCGCACAGCGGATAGCTCGGCGATCCGTATCTATTTGAGCACTGAGCCTACGACGCATAAATTGTACACACTGATGCATGATCCACAGTATCGGGCGGACGTGGCGCGTCAAAATACCGGCTATAACCAACCGTCCTATACGAGCTTTTACTTCGCATCCGATATGGATTGGGTGAACGTGCCGATTCCCAAGCTCTACACGCCAAAAGCCTTGATGGAGGAAGAGAGCAGCGACGAGGCGGATGAGGTAGAGGCTTCGGAGATAGACGGAAAGGAAGTAGATGGAACGGAGATAGATGCGAAAGAATTAAAGGCAGAGTCGGCGAAACCAGCAGAAGATTTATAAAAGACCAGCTTAAGATCAAGACTCTATCTCCGCATCAACTAGTTAATGGATTTAGAAAAATGGCAAGCCTCTTAATTATTTAGAGGCTTGCCATTTTGCATTCTTAAAGTCTTTCAAGCGGCTTGTACGATCTTACCAAAGGCAGATGTTTTAATAACTTTAGAAATCTCTAAAATAGCAAATCTGCCGAAAGCAGCGGAGAGGACGGAACGATTGCGAAAAAGCGTCAGCGGTCGCCTTTGTATCCGGATTTTTACCACTAAGCCATTAAATAAAATCCGGATACAACAGCGATTGGAGCAACGTTCCGTTCGCGGAGCGTCGTCAGAAAACCTCTTTTACTCTCACCCATCTATTGTAACACTGGAGTGGACTCTCTAAATATCGGCTCTGTTCTGATATGTGTGATTTGATAAGGTCGGGAAGGATCTTTGACCCGTGCCAATAGCATCTCAGCCGCCGTAATGCCCATCTCGTTATTGTAGATATGGACGGTAGATAAATGAGGCTCCACAATACGGGATTCAGGAGCATTATCAAATCCAAACACGGCAATATCCGCGGGAATTTTCATGTTTTTATTTTTGAGCGCTTTCATGACACTGACGGCAATAAAATCATTAGCGCACACGAACGCAGACGGTAGCACGTTCATGCCCTCCAATTGTCGATCCATCCAATCCGATTCGGAGAAAAAATTCCGATCCTGATCGATGATACAGCAAGATAAATCCACACTTAGACCCGCTTCGATTAAAGCTCTGTTATATCCAACCCACCGCTCGTTGAAGCTTTTGCAATGCTTATAATCCCCAGCAAAACCGATCCGCGTAAATCCGCCCTGAATCAGGCTTTTAGTGACAGAATAAACGCTATGTTCATTTTCCATCAACAATAAATCCGCTTTCAAATCAGGGTAAAAAATGTCCACAGAGCAATCAATAAAGATCGTGGGTAGTCCCAAATCTGTAATGAGCTCACTATATTGTGGATCAAACATTTCAATACAAATAATTCCATCGACCTTGGAGGCCTCGAAATTATTAGGAAGTGTTCCTGCATATATTTCATTGTCCCGCACAATATGAATCGACAGATTATACCCTTCCGCGCTTATTCTCTTCTCCAGACCACTGATGAGCAAGGAGCCAAAATGTGAGCTGTTCGGCAGATTGCATGTGAACAGAGCAATGTTACCTTGATTTTTCGGGATGATGCTCTCCGTTTCCACATAGGCAAACTGTTTATATTTGAGTTCTATCGCTTTTTTTATAACCTTGTTCCGAGTATCAATCGGGATGCTGTCACTCCCATTAATTGCTTTGGACGCGGTGTTTCGGGAAATCCCCAAAGCATCGGCGATATCTTGAATAGTGACTTTTTCTTTCCTCATGGACAGGTTCCACCTTCGCTTATATATGATTGTCGGTGAGGTACGATTGCCCTTTCCGATTCTCCGTATAGACCTAAAAATGTATCCTAAATGTATAATAGTTCGCATAAAATAGCAATGTTTGCGTTACAAATGAGTAAATTATTTTTACGTTTGTAAAGTATATTTGACAACTGCATTTAACTCTCTCACTTTGAAGGATGAACTTAAATTTGAATATAAGTGAAATCAAATAATCATATGATAAACAGAGTTAATGGGATGATTTTAAGGGATTTTATCATATTTTGTTACAAAAGCATAGTTTATTAAAAATATTTTTGGTCAAATGTAAAAATATTATTTTACAAAAATTATTGACGAATGACGTTTTGATTGGTAAATTGAAGATGTGAAATGTAAGCCTTTTCAAATTTGTTGTACAGACAGACGGTTTATTACAGATGGGGGGAATGCAAATGGCAAACTTGGCTAAGGCAGCTCAAAGGACTGCCAGACTGGGGGAGCAAAGGTCCATTCGCAGCAAATTAAACTATATTCACAAGAACTACTTTCTTTATGTACTGCTGGCACCTGCATTGGTTCTTACGATTCTTTTCAAATATGTCCCGATGTATGGAGCCATTATTGCATTTAAGGATTTTAGTCCGCTCAAAGGAATCTGGGGAAGCGACTGGGTCGGGCTAAAATACTTCGCTAAATTTTTGAACTCGCCCAATTTTACGGATATTTTCTTCAATACGCTGAAGCTGAGCTTCTATGGTCTTGTACTTGGCTTTCCTGTACCGATCCTTTTGGCGGTCATGCTGAACCAAATCCGCAAAGCAGGACTGAAAAAGAATATTCAGCTTGTATTGTACGCCCCTAATTTTATCTCTGTCGTTGTCATTGTGGGGATGCTGTTTATTTTCTTGTCTCCAACAGGGCCGTTGAATCAGCTCATTGCTTCGGTGACTGGTAACCCCGTGATATTTATGACAGAGCCTGAATATTTCCGCTGGATTTATATCCTGTCTGGCATTTGGCAGGGAGCGGGCTGGTCTTCGATCATTTATGTAGCTGCGCTCGCGAATGTTGATCCTGAGCTGCATAATGCAGCAAGTCTCGACGGGGCCAATCTGCTCCAGCGCATCTGGCATATTGATTTACCGACAATTAAACCGATTATGGCGATTGTTTTTATTCTTGCAGCAGGAGGGATCATGTCGATTGGGTTTGAGAAAGCGTATCTCATGCAGACATCCATGAATTTGCCCACCTCTGAAATTATTCCTACCTATGTGTATAAAGTCGGCTTGCAATCCGGTAATTACGCCTACTCTGCCGCGGTGGGGCTGTTCAATTCCTTGATCAACGTAGTGCTGCTGCTGACCGTTAATTTTATCGTTAAGAAGCTCAATGAGGGAGAAGGGCTTTATTAGGAAAGGAGCCTCTTTATGCAAGTCAAACATTCCAATCTGGATCGCTTCATCCTAAGTGTGAATTACATTGTGCTCACTCTGGCTGTTTTGATTATTGTAGTTCCCTTGGGTTATATCGTCATTGCCTCGTTTATGGACCCGACCGTTTTGTTAAGCAAAGGGTTATCATTTCGTATTTCTGATTGGAGTGTGGAGGGATATCGGAAAATTTTGTCCAACCCGGCGATGCTCCGTGGATTTGCCAATTCGGTGTTCTATTCTTCATGTTTTGCCCTGATCTCTGTGACGGTTTCGATTTGCGCTGGCTATGCCTTATCGGTGAACAGCCTAGTGGGACGGAATTTCTTCATGACATTGTTTATCATCACCATGTTTTTCAGTGGAGGACTGATTCCAACCTACCTGCTGGTCAAGAATTTAGGGATGCTGGATACCGTATGGGCCATTCTCCTCCCCGGTGCAATCAACGTGTGGGATCTGATTTTGGCGCGAACCTTCTTTAAAGGCGTTCCCAATGAATTAAAAGAAGCTGCCAACGTGGACGGGGCTTCAGACTGGACGATATTTTTCAGAATTGTGCTGCCGCTGTCCAAGCCGATTATTTTTGTCATTGCGTTATATGCCTTTGTCGGTCAGTGGAATTCGTATTTCGACGCCATGATCTATTTGGATAATCCACAACTGCATCCGCTTCAATTGGTACTGAGATCTATCCTGATCCAAAACCAGACAATTCCCGGCATGATTAGTGATCAATTAGCGATGGCTGAGCTAAAACGTCTCTCTGAAATGATCAAATACTCATCTATTGTCATTTCAAGTCTTCCGTTGCTGGTTATGTATCCTTTTTTCCAAAAATATTTTGAGAAGGGTGTTATGGTCGGCTCCTTAAAATAACAGGCGCTGCACATATCATACGCTACATGCTTCTTTACTTTATTACATGGAGGTCATCCAGATGAAGATGCTCAAAACTGCCTCATTTGCCGCACTGGCGGCAATCTTGGTTCTTTCCGGCTGCGGCAGCAGCAGTTCCTCTAATGAGAACGATTCAACAGATGTGAATGGAAAAGTGACGCTTAACTTTTTAACCCAAAGCTCACCGTTGGCCCCGGCAGACCCGAACGACAAGCTGATTAACAAACGACTGGAAGAAAAAACGGGCATTCATATTCGTTGGAAGAATTTTACCAGTGATCAGTTTGTTGAAAAAAGAAATCTGGCTATTGCTAGCGGGGATCTCCCGGATGCAGTGTTTGATGCGGGGTACTCCGATTATGATCTGCTCAAGCTGGCCAAAGAAGGCGTCATTATTCCGGTAGAGGATTTAATTGAACAGCACATGCCGAACTTAAAAAAGGTGCTGGAGCAAGCACCGGAATATAAAGCGATGTTGACTGCGCCGGATGGACATATTTACTCCTTTCCGTGGATTGAAGAATTGGGGACGGGAAAAGAAGCGATCCAGTCGGTGGATGATCTGCCGTGGATTAATGTGGAGTGGCTGAAGAAGCTGGGGTTGTCCATGCCAAAAACGACCGAAGAGCTGAAGCAGGTCTTGATTGCCTTTAAAACAAAAGATCCCAACGGCAACGGGCAGGCGGACGAAATTCCGTTATCGTTTATAGATAAACCTGGCGGCGAGGATTTGGCCTTTATATACGGGTCCTTTGGGCTTGGAGAGAACTGGGATCATACAGTGGTGACAAACGATGGAAAAGTCGTATTTACAGCAGCAGATAACGGATATAAGGAAGCGGTCAAATATATTCATGATTTATATAAGGAGGGGCTGGTGGATATTGAGTCCTCCCAGCAGGATTGGAACACTTATCTGGCCAAAGGGAAGGATCACCGCTATGGCCTGTACTTTACATGGGATAAAGCGAATATTACAGGCACGAATAAAAAATATGACCTAATGCCGCCACTGGCTGGCCCGGATGGACATGTAAATGTCACACGGTCCAATGGTATTGGCTTCGATCGGGGTCGCATGGTGATCACCAGTACCAATAAGAAGTTGGAAGCTACCGCCAAGTGGATTGACCAGCTCTATGATCCGATCCAGTCCATACAGAACAATTGGGGGACTTACGGGGATACCAAACAGAAAAATATTTTTGAGTATGATGCCGCAAAGGGAATGCTGAAGCATCTGCCGCTGGAAGGCTCAGCTCCGGTGGAAATCAGACAAAAGACGAACATTGGCGGACCGTTAGCTGTATTGGATGAATACTACGGAAAATACACAACGCAGCCAGAAGATGCGACATGGAGACTGGGTTTGCTCAAAAAGGTGATGGTTCCTCATATGCAGGCTGATCATAATTATCCCAAAGTATTTTTCTCCATAGATGAGCTGGACCGTTTATCGACCATTGAAACCGATCTATTCGCCTATGTTCTCCGAAAACGTACGGAATGGTACCAAAACGGCAAGGTAGAGGAGGAGTGGCCGGAATATTTGCAGGAGCTGAACAGTTTGGGACTGCAGGAATGGTTACAAATCAAACAGGCGGGCTACGACAGAAACGTAAGTAAATGATTCTTTTTCGAGGGAGCTGGAGTACATGAACGTGATTAGACAAGATGAATACCGCCCATCCTATCACTTTTCACCGAAAAGCGGATGGCTGAATGATCCGAACGGAATGGTTTATTTTGAAGGACGTTATCATTTGTTTTATCAGCATCACCCATTTGGCACAACATGGGGACCTATGCATTGGGGGCACGCGGTCAGCACTGATTTGGTGACCTGGGAGGAGCAGCCGATTGCTTTGGGGCCGGATGAGCAAGGGATGATTTTTTCGGGAAGCGCCGTGGTGGATGAGCAGGATACATCTGGATTTTTTGGAGGCAAACCGGGTTTGGTAGCTATTTTCACTCATCATGGTTCGCTTCCAGACACGGATCAGATACGGCAGTCCCAGAGCCTTGCCTATAGTACCGATTCAGGTAAGAGCTGGATTAAATACACGGGCAACCCGGTGTTGGAGGATGAGCATTGCATTGATTTTCGGGACCCCAAAGTGTTTTGGCATAAGCCTACAGAGCAGTGGGTGATGGTGCTGGCTTGTGGGCAGACGGTTCGAATCTATCATTCTCCTAATTTGAAGGAATGGGCCTTTGCCAGTGAATTTGGGCATGGCATAGGTAGCCATGACGCAGTGTGGGAATGCCCGGATTTATTTGCGCTTTATGTTGATGGAGAGTCAACACGGGTGAAGTGGGTCATGCTCGTAAGTATTGGCGATACTCCAGAGATTCGAGAAGGATCTAGAACACAGTATTTTACAGGTGAATTTGATGGGACGACATTTGTGGCGGATAGGGATAGCGAAAAGGTTCGCTGGCTCGACCATGGCAGAGATAACTACGCAGGTGTGTGCTGGTCGGATATCCCAGTGGAGGACGGACGGCGCCTGTTTATTGGATGGATGAGTAACTGGAGATATGCCAACCTGACACCAACTGAACGCTGGAGAGGGGCCATGTCCATTCCGAGAGAACTCGCGCTGGAAACGAGAAGCGGCAAAGTTGTACTTATTCAGCGTCCTGTTCGGGAGCTGGAAGGATTGAGGACTCCTGTCCTATCCCTGAAAGAGCCATCGTTGGCTGAAATTCAGGCCGCATTTTCGGACTTGCGGCTGGACTGCTACGAAATTGTAGCTGAAGTTGCGACTGACAGAGACTTTGGTTTCAAAGTGCGAGTATCAGACGAACAGGAGACGCTCGTCGGCTATGCTTCCGAAACACAGGAAGTATATGTAGACCGGACAAGGTCAGGCTGTTCGGATTTTCATGAGGACTTTGCGGGAAGACACGCAGTTCCGCTGGATGCGGTAGAAAACCGATTGCACCTTCATATCTATGTGGATCGTTCGTCCATTGAAGTGTTTTTTAACCACGGGCAGGTGGTAATTACCGATTTAATATTTCCTGATGCAACATCGGAGGGTCTTGAAATATTCACAGCGGATGAGCAGATTACGTTGTTTTCGCTGGAGCTTTATGCGCTGAAATGAGATTTTCTTCATGACCTATACAGTGATTTCCCTGTTGTTTTGTAGTGGAAGCGCAGTGTTAATCCGTACTGGAAGGCAGGAGGTTGGGAATGGAGATGGAGTTGGCAAACACGCGAACGAACCTGACCGGCTGGCAGATTAAAGGACAGGGGCACATAGAAGATAACATCCAGGGACTTTTGCTGAGGTCGGAGCCGCAGGAAAATGTGATGGCTATGTCCGGAACAACGTCTCGGGATTTTACTTTTGAGGCGGATGTGATGGTCACTGACACACAGGCGGATGCTACGCTAGTATTCCGTTCCAGTGAGGACGGGTGGTCTTCCTATATGCTCCAGATCGTACCAGCTGCCGGATTGTTGCGGCTGCGGGATGCTGCCGGGGATATTGGAAAACTGAAAGAGGAACGTCAGGTAGATTTAAAAAAGGGAGATATTTATCATCTCAAGGTGAGCGTGGAAGGATCTCATCTTAAAGTGTACTGGGATGATGACTATAGTCCGATCATGGATGTGGTCGATACGACGTATATATCAGGATATTTGGGACTGAATGTTTGGAATGGGTCGGCGTTATTTCAGAACATTCAGGTCAGTGATATGGATACCAATGTAAGTGAGCCGCTTCTGATCCGTGGAAAATGGCACCCTGACCTGAAAGGACAGAGGGCTGAGGGAACAAGTGCAGAAGGTGCTTTGAAAATATATGGCTCCGCAGCTATAGACCTGGTGCTGGAAGGCAGCATAACGCTGACTCCTTCCGAACCAGGGATGGAGGCTGGACTGTTTTTCAGAGGGAATCAGGAGGGAACGGAGGGATATGTTGCTTCTGTGCAAGGTGAGGGGAATCAGGTCCGCGTACAACTGAAGAAGGCAGACGGAACGTTGATTACAAGTTCGGCGCAGACGTATCCGGGTACCTCGGGCGGTAAACACAGTTTGGAGATCAACGCACATGGAGATCGGATTCGTGTGTTGATAGATGGCTATACTCCCGCAGCGATTGATATTGTGGATAGTAGCTATTCTGGTGGTTTTACAGGCATGAAGGTAACTGGGGGGACTGCTTATTTTCAGGATATCTACCTCACACCGGAACCGGATTACTATACAGAGAAATACCGTCCCCAGTATCATTATTCTCCGCTTAGAGGTTCGGCAAGCGATCCAAATGGATTGGTTTATTTTGAAGGAGAGTATCACCTGTTCCATCAGGATGGAGGACAATGGGCACATGCGGTCAGCCCTGATTTATTAGATTGGAAAAGACTTCCGTTTGCATTGGAGTGGAATGATCTTGGCCATATCTGGTCAGGCTCGGCAGTAGCAGATCTAACCAATGCCTCCGAGTTATTCAGCGATTATGGCGGAAAAGGACTGATCGCTTATTATACTTCCTTCAATCCTGATCAGCCCAGGGGAAACCAGAGGATTGGCCTTGCCTACAGCACGGACCGGGGGCGTACATGGCAATACCCGAAAGACCGTCCCATTGTGATAGAGAATCCGGGTAAAAGTGAAGACGACCCCGGCAACTGGGATTTTCGTGATCCGAAAGTGGTTTGGGACGAAACCTATCAACGCTGGATCATGGTGGTGTCGGGAGGCGATCATATCCGTTTTTTTACCTCCACGAATCTGATCAATTGGGGATGGACGGATAATTTCGGCTACGGTGATTATATACATGGTGGGGTATGGGAATGCCCGGATCTATTCCGGCTTCCGGTAGAAGATGACTATGAAGATAATCATGAAAGTAACTCTAAATGGGTGCTCATGATTAGCACAGGAGCCAACGCGAACACTCAGGGTTCGGATGCTGAATATTTTATCGGTCAGCTGACGCCTGATGGCAAATTTCAGAATGAACTTTCGCTGGGAAAGGTGTTAAAAACCGATTGGGGTAAAGAATTCTATGCCTCCATGTCCTTCTCGAATGTACCCGATGGGCGGCGCATCATGCTGGCATGGATGACAAATTGGGACTATCCGTTCAGCTTTCCGACCTCTCCCTGGAAGGGGCAGTTTACCATTCCAAGAGAGCTGTCGCTAAAAAATACCCGTGAGGGTATTCGTCTCGTGCAGCATCCCGTGTCTGAGCTAACTTTGCTGCGCTCTACTTTATTTTCGCTGGAGAATCACAGTGTTACAGAATCATCTCTGAATATACTGGAAGGCTTGAAGGCAGGTGCTTATGAAATGGAAGCAGAGTTCGAACTGCCTTCCGTTGGAGCCGCTATGGAATTGGGGTTTCACCTGCGGAGCGGCGGGGATCAAAGAACAGTGGTCGGCTATAGTACAGAATTGCAGCAGATATTCGTGAATCGCACTGATTCAGGGCTTACTGATTTCTCCAGTCTGTTTTCAACGCTTCATGAAGCGCCACTTGCACCCAGAGGCAACCGTATCCGAATGAGGATATTCGTGGACGAATCCTCAGTTGAGGTGTTTGGGAATGACGGAGAAGTCGTATTTTCAGAGATTATTTTGCCCGATTCGGCGCGAAGAGGGATGAGCTTTTACACCCAAGGTGGTGAGGTCAAAGTCGTTTCACTCCATGTTTATGCACTACGGAATAGCTGGAGGCTTCCAGATGCTTCGTTCGCCAGAGTGATCATGGATCACACTTATGTGGAGCTTGCGGGGGAGCAGTCGAAGCGTCTGTACGCGAGTGTGGAGAATGAGCTTGGGGAAAAAGAAATCTTGCTGATTTGGGCCTCCAGTAATCCTGGAATTGTAAAGATCACCGCGTCTGAGGATGGAAGTGCGCTAATGGAAGCGGTTGTCCCGGGAGAAGTTGTTATTACGGCTTCCGATTCGGAGGATAAGGTGCGCGGCAGTACCTTGGTTAAGGTGCACGGCGGTGTGTTTCATACCAATCTTACAGGTTGGAAGCCGGATGTTTCCGCATCGCAGTGGATCGTGACAACGGATGGATTGCGTGGAAGCCATATCAGCGATGCGAATTACATGGCTAGTGAGCAAGCGAAAGATTTCATCTATGAGGCAGATGCGAAGCTGTCTGAACATGGAAGTGCTGGTTCCATGCTCTTTCGTGCCAGTGCAGACGGATCGAGTGGCTATTACCTGAACTTGGACCCGAATATGAAATCCATTCGTCTGTTCTATAAAAAAGAGGGTCGATTTGAGGAGCAACAGGTGCTTGCCAAGGTGCCAAGATTCGTTCTGCCGGGAGCGATTTATCATATTAAAATTCTGGCGGAGGGATCACGCATTCGTATAGAAATAGAGGATGAACAGGTGATCGACCTGGAGGACGGTACGTTTGCCAAGGGGCATTTTGGCGTGAATGTATTTGGAGGGCAGGCTTTTTACCAAAATGTAAGGGCCGAGGAAATTTGAATTTCTTTTTTTCGAAGGAGAGCCGTATTTACGGACTCTCTTTTTTTGCATATTTTTAATTGTAGTAGCAGGAATCTTTAATTTATTAGTTAGAAGGAGGGCGTTCAGAAGGGTATAATAAAATATAGTGCTGTATAAAGTGTGTATATATTGTAATAGGGCAGGTTAAATACATATGACGATCACACGCTGATCTGGAAGGACGGCTGTCAAGCAATTGGAGGAATGCTTGTGGGGATGATGTTCTCTTTTCTAAAAAAATATCGGGTTCCGGCCATCGCGGCCCTCGTGATGATGATGCTGGAGCTGACGGTGGAATTGTCGCAACCGTATCTGATCTCCAAAATTATTGATGAGGGCATCCGGCAGCAGGATTTGTCCGTCGTCTGGTTATGGGGCGGTGTGCTGGTGGGAAGCGCCGTTATTGCTTTTATAGCGGGGATTTCCAGTTCTTTTTTTGCTTCTCATGCCAGTCAGGGCTTTGGTTATGATTTGCGGGAGAAGCTGTATCATAAGGTACAATCCTTTTCCTATCCGGTGTTTAAACGTTTTGCTACCTCATCGCTGATTACGCGTTTGACGGGGGACGTTACACAGGTGCAGGATACGGTGTTTATGAGCTTGCGGTTTATGACACGAGTGCCGCTGGTGGTGATTGGCAGCATCGTGATGGCGCTGGTCGTGCATTTCAGACTTGGACTATTGCTGGCGGTTATGGCCCCGGTGCTTTTCGTGTTTGTGCTGGTGATGATGCGGCGAACCGTCACTTTGTTTAAGGGCGTCCAGCGTCGTTTGGATGACGTTAACGGGGTGATTCAGGAGAACCTGACAGGTATCCGGCTCATTCGGGTTTTTGTGCGGATGCGGCATGAAATCGAGCGTTTTGCCTACTATGGGGGCGAATTGATGAAAGGGACGGTTTCCGCTTTGCGCTGGACAGAAACGACGATGCCGTTCATTTTGTTTACGATGAATGCAGGGATTATCGCCGTGCTTTGGTTCGGACGGGGTCAGATTGCGACAGGGGATGCCAGTGTGGGACAGGTGGTCGCTGTCGTCAATTATTCATTGCGGACGATTGGAGCCTTATCTGCCTTGTCGGGGATTGTTGTTGTGTTTTCCCGGGCGACCGCTTCCACAGCGCGGATTCGTGAGGTATTAGAAACACATAATGAAGACCACAGAGAACGGGAGTCTATTCCGATACATAACACGCGAATTGAGGGAAAGGTGGAACTGGATCGGGTGAGCTTTCATTATCCGGGCAGCGATCTCGCGGTGCTAAAGGATATTTCCTTTATGGCTCGACCGGGTGAGCGTATCGCTATTATGGGGGCCACTGGGTCGGGTAAATCCTCACTTGTGCAGCTCATTACGCGCTTGTATGAAGAAGATGAGGGCCATGTGCGTTTTGACGGCCAGGACGCGCTGGAACTGGACGCTTCCATACTGCGTGAGGCCATTGGGTATGTGCCGCAGGAGGTGCTGCTGTTCACAGGCTCGATTCGGGAAAATATCGCTTGGGGGCTAGAGAATGCCAGTCTGGAGCAGATTCAGGAAGCGGCTCGTATGGCGCAAATTCACGATATGATTGAGCGCTTGCCGCAAGGCTATGACACGATGCTGGGTCAGCGCGGCGTCAATCTGTCCGGTGGACAGAAGCAGCGGCTATCTATTGCCCGCGCGCTGGTGCGCCATCCGGCGGTGCTTATTTTGGATGATAGCACCAGTGCGCTGGATGTGCGGACAGAAGCGGCTTTGCTGGAGGCGCTGGAAGGCTTGTCCTGCACGACATTTCTCATTACGCAGAAGATCAGCTCGACCGCATCGGCAAATCAGATTTTACTGCTGGATGAAGGCCGTCTGATCGCGAGTGGAAGTCATGAGCATTTAATGGACAGTTCAGAGCTGTATCGACGCATCTATGAATCACAATACGGTGAGGAGGAGTCGCATGTTCAAGGAACTCATTGATCCGTTCCGTCAGCCTACACCGCCGTCCGGTGTGCTGAGGAACCCGGCAGGAGCAGAGGGACGCCGCAAGGCCAAGGCCAAGAACTGGTCCGGCACGCTGGGCAGGATATGGGAGTATTTGGCCCGCCGCAAGGCCAAGCTGATGCTGGTGCTGTTCATGGTACTGCTCAGTTCAGTACTGGCTCTGCTGGGTCCGTATTTGGTCGGCGTTGCAGTGGACGATTTTCTGGAAGGTCCGGGCGGACGCACGTGGATTTATTTTCTCATTGGGCTGGGGGCTGTGTACTTGCTTAATTCGCTGACCTCCTGGCTGCAAAATATCTGGATGATCGAAATCGCCCAAGAGACCGTGTACCGGATGCGTTTCGACCTGTTTTCACATTTGCATCGGCTACCAATTCCTTTCTACGGCAAACGTCAGCAGGGAGAGATCATGAGTCGACTGACGAATGATATCGAAAATGTCAGCTCTACACTGAATAGCTCGGCCATTCAGATTTTTTCGAGCATATTGACGCTGGTGGGTACACTCGCAGTCATGCTGTGGTTAAGCCCGCTGATGACACTGCTGACCTTTATCGTGGTGCCGCTCATGGCAGTCGGGATGCGCTGGATTACGCGCCGCACGGGTCCATTATACAAGGAACGGCAGAAGAACTTGGGCGAACTGAACGGATACATCGAGGAAACGTTATCCGGGCAGCAGATTATCAAAGCATTTTCGCAGGAAAAGAGGGTTATTCGCGGCTTTGGCGAACGTAATGACCGTATCCGTCTGTCGGGCTTCTGGGCACAAACGATTTCCGGTTTTATTCCAAAGCTGATGAACGGGCTGAATAATCTCAGCTTTGCCATGGTAGCGGGGATCGGCGGAATTTTGGCGATTCACGGCTCGATTACCATAGGTACGATTATCGTATTCGTAGAGTATGCCCGCCAGTTCACCAGACCGCTGAACGATCTGGCTAACCAGTGGAACACACTGCTGTCCGCTATTGCCGGAGCTGAGCGTGTATTCGAAATATTGGATGAGGATGAAGAGTCCAAGGACGAGCACGGCGCGGTAGAGCTGGAGCATGTCGAGGGGGCTGTGCGGTTTACCGATGTTTCCTTCGGCTATGATGAGGAGAGTGCTACGCTGAAAGGCATCTCTTTTGAAGCCAAGCCGGGTGAGATGATCGCACTGGTTGGTCCGACCGGGGCTGGAAAAACAACGCTGATCCAGTTGATATCCCGTTTTTACAGTCCCGACGAGGGAATGATCACGTTAGATGGACGAGACATTACCACCATACAGCGTGAAAGCTTGCGCTCCCGCATGGCGTTTGTGCTACAGGATTCCTTTCTGTTCCAAGGAACAATCCGCGAAAATATCCGCTTCGGCAGACTGGATGCCACCGATGAAGAGATAGAGGAAGCATCGAAGCTGGCGAACGCCCACTCCTTTATCATGCGGATGAAGGACGGATACGATAAGGTGCTGGAGGCTAATGGCAGCGGCATCAGTAAAGGGCAAAAGCAGCTGCTGGCTATCGCTCGCGCTATTTTGGCCAACCCTTCGATTCTCGTACTCGACGAGGCAACCAGCAGCATCGACACGATTACCGAGATGAAAATACAAGAAGGACTGGAACGGCTTATGCAGGGGCGAACAAGCTTTGTCATCGCGCATCGGCTGAATACCATTCGTCAGGCTGACCGGATTCTGGTCTTGAAGGATGGCCATCTGGAGGAGCAGGGTTCTCATGATGAGCTGCTGACCCATAAAGGCTTTTACAGCGATATATATTATGGTCAGTTGAAAAAGCTGGATAAACAGATTTGCAGGCGTGATGTTGAAGCTTTATGATGATAAAAAAGGGCTACCCCGGGGTAGCCCTTTTTAAGTAAGCCTCTTTTACAGGTACGTACTATTAAAGGTTTGCATGGGCATTTGTCAATCCATATTTGTGACAAGAGGTGTTTGAAATTAAGGTACCTCGGATCGAGGGCAGAGGGTTATACACTGATAAGGCGTATTATTACTTCAAAAGGTCATTGTTCTGGTTGTGGGCGATATCGTCCATGAAGAAAGCCGAGCAGTGTTTTCACAACATTTTATATACCCATACCCCGTATAGGTATGTTAGTATTGGTGTGTAAGAATAGAATCCCACTTCAAAGGAGAGATCATCATGAAAATCGCAATCATGCTTTTCGATGGAATCACTGCATTAGATGCAATTGGTCCATACGATGTATTTGCTGCTACACTGAAATGTGAAGTGAAGTTTGTTGCTAGGAAAAAAGGGTTAATCAAGCTGGACTCAAATATGGGTTATTTGCATGCCGATTACAGTTTTTCTGAAGTTACTTCAGCTGATATTCTTGTAGTTCCAGGTTGTAGTCCGCCAAATTATAAAACTCCAATGAATGACGAAGAAACGTTAAATTGGATTCGCCAAATACATGAAACTACGAAATGGACCACGTCGGTTTGTAACGGCTCTCTGATTTTGAGCGCTGCAGGCTTGTTAAATGGAACCGTAGCCACCAGTCATTGGGGATCCTTAGACCTGCTCCAATCTCTTGGAACCATTCCAACAGATGAGAGAGTAGTTCGTCAGGGCAAAATCGTTACAGCAGCCGGTGTCTCCTCTGGTATTGATATGGCCCTCCAACTAATAGCATGGGAATTGGGAGAAGATATGAGTAAAGGAGTCCAATTGATTTTGGAATACGATCCTCAGCCTCCGTTTGACACGGGCTCACCAAAGAAAGCGCCTGCTTTATTAGTAGAACAAATAAGAGGTATGTTACAAGAGTTTGCAAAACGGGAGCCCAATGTGTAAATCAAGAAGGAGCGGTATAATGAAACCACATTTTATCCCTTCCTCTGTTAAAACCTTGTCCCGTTGAAACGTAAAAAAGAGCCGTAAACCGGCTCTATCATAAAGCATGCATTAACTATAATTAACTATACGGATTTAGTAATCGGGCTGTGTAAAGGGCTAGTTTCAAGCTCAGCCGATGCTGAAGCCATCTCCGCCTGTCTGTCGGGATGAAATTCCTTTTCCGATTTGGCGACGATGACAGTAGCGACCCCGTTACCGATCAGATTGGTGATGGCGCGTGCTTCTGACATAAAGCGGTCAACGCCAAGCAGCAGCGCCATCCCGGCCAGCGGGATCGAAGGGAATGCCGCCAACGTGGCTGCCAGTGTAATAAAACCGGAACCAGTGACGCCTGCGGCTCCCTTCGAGGTCAGCATGAGAATACCGAGCAGTGTCAACTGCTGCCATATGGTCATGTCGACGCCGGAGGCCTGAGCCACGAATATGGCGGCCATGGACAAATAGATCGCCGTACCATCCAGGTTAAACGAATAGCCCGTTGGAATGACCAGGCCAACCACCGATTTGGAACAGCCGTATTTCTCCATTTTGTCCATCATACGTGGCAGGGCAGACTCGGAGGATGAAGTACCGAGTACAAGTAAAATTTCTTCTTTGATATAAGCGATAAACTTGAAAATGCTGAACCCGTACATGCGAGCAATCAGACCGAGCACAATGATAACGAATAAGGCCATAGTCAGGTAAACGGAACCCATCAGCTTACCCAGAGAGGTTAACGACCCAATGCCGAATTTACCAATGGTGTATGACATGGCACCAAATGCGGCGATTGGGGACAATTTCATGACCATATTGACGATGCCAAAGAAGGCGTGCGACAACTTGTCGAACAGGACAATGACGGGTTTGGCTTGCTCCCCCATGGCCGTCAGTGACAGCCCGAAGAGGATGGCAAAGAACAGGATAGGCAGCAATTCTCCGCCTGCCATAGCGCTCACTACATTTTCAGGAATAATGCCGACGATGAAATCAACTACCCCGTGACTTGTTTCCGCTGCTTTTTGAGCATATTGAGATACGTCTCCAGTTGCTTTGCTCACATCAATGCCAGCTCCCGGTCTTACCAGGTTAACAACGATTAGCCCAATCGCCAGCGCAATCGTGGTAACGATTTCAAAATAGAGAAGGGCCTTTCCGCCGATGCGACCGACCTTCTTCATGTCCCCCATGCTGGCAATCCCGTGTACAACTGTAAAAAATACAATGGGTGCGATGACCATCTTAATGAGCTTGATAAAGGCGTCTCCGAGTATTTTGAGCTTTTCGCCTGTTGCAGGAAAAAAGTGACCTAAAAGAATACCCAGCACAATAGCGATAACGACCTGAACCGTCAAGTTTTTAAAATTAATTCTCAGTTTCATAGGGATACGCTCTCGCTTTCTTTTGGTTTTTGAAAACGCTTTATTTTTGTATCCCCAGTGTAAAAGCTGCGTTCTTGGCAAACAAGAATACGGTCATAACGTTCTTTTTGGTCTTTATGGTCCTTGAATCATATCCATCAGGTCCGACCCGATGATGGGAGTGAACTCCTGATAGAGCCCGCGCAGTTTTTCCCTCCAAAGCTTACGCTCACCCTCGGACAGGTGGGTAATTTTAATGTCTCCGGTCTGCTGCAACTGGCGAAGGCGATTCGCATTTTCGTCTGTTTCCCGTTTGTTCCAACGCGTCGTTTCCTCAAGTGCCTCCTGCAGCACCAGCTTAGCGTCACTTGGGAGGCGATCCCAATAGGATTTGTTAAATACGACGGCATAACCCAGATAGCTGTGGTTGCTGATGGTCATATAGCGTTGCACTTGGTAAAACCGTTTGGTAAGAATATTGGATATTGTGTTCTCCTGCCCGTCTGCCGTGCCCGTCTCCAGACTGTGATATATTTCATTAAAAGGAGTGCTGATGGTCGATGCACCCAACGCTTCAAACTGACGGTTCAACACCTGGCTTGGCTGGATACGGAATTTCAAGCCTGTAAAGTCTGCGGGCTGTCTAATGGGATGGGCATTGTTAGTGATTTGTCGAAAGCCGTTCGACCAGAAGGCGACGCCTTTCATTCCATAGGGTTCAAGTGTTTGCGATAACCGCTTGCCCAATTCTCCGTTCAGTGCCTGATCGACTTCAGCCTGATTCTCAAAGGCAAACGGAAGATCCATCACTAGCCAGGCCGAATCAATCGCATTCAAATTGGAAAACGAAGGAGCTATCATCTGGATTTCTCCTCGTTGAAGTGCAGCAACTTCTGTGGTTTCTGAATAGCGCATTCCATTGGGAATCACTTGAATCTCAATCCGATCGTTGGATTTTTCTTTAACCCGCTGTGCAAAATAAGCGGCGGCCAGCCCTTTGGGCGAGTTTTCGGCTACTACATGGCTAAATTTGATCACGATACGATCTTTAAGACCGGTAAATTCATTATCATAAGGGAGCTCTTCACCAAAATTTTTTTGAAAACCGATTACATAAGCTGTTAGGATACCCAGTACGAGCAAAACACCAAATCCAGCAGCTCTTTTCACAAAGTAACCTCCCATCTGTTGCTATTTTAGACCCATTATTCCACAATGATATTCAAAGGTAAACGGTTTAAAGGGAAGGTGAAGAGGATGAACAGACTTCGCATATATTGGAAAATAATGATACTTTCATTTGGAGTCGTTCTTTTTTCTCTTTTGATTGGCGGTCTTTTTCTGTTCGGCAGCGCCACCCGGCTCAAGGAAGAAGAACTCAAACAGCGGCTTGCGATTACAGCTCAGACGGTTGCGAACCTGCCGGATGTAGTGGAAAGAATAGACGACCCGAATGCTTCTGCCGTGATTGCACCTATGGCGGACAAAATTCGGATATTAAACGATGCGGCTTATATCGTCGTGCTCGATATGAACCGCAAACGGTTGTCTCATCCTCTTTCGGAGCGAATCGGCGGAACGTTTCAGGCTCAGGATGATGATGCCGCATTTGCTGAACATACGTATGTCTCCAAAGTGCGCAGCGAGGCGGGCATCGGCTTGCGTTCCTTTGTGCCGATTATGAATGCTTCCTCGGAGCAGGTGGGCGTCGTCGTGGCGGGCGGCCTGCTGCCAAGCGTGACGGAGATTATCCGTCAGGAGAAACAATCTATCGTTATGACTTCGTTGCTGTCGCTGATGTTTGGTGTGATTGGCTCCGCATTGCTGGCCCGTCATATTAAGCTCCAGATGTTCAACCTGGAGCCGCAGGAGATTGCGAGAATGTTTCGTGAGCGAAGCGCAGCCTTTCAGGCGATGCACGAGGGCGTTATTGCCATAGACCGCAACTGCATCATTACGATTTTCAACGAACGAGCCAAACAAATTTTCGATGTGCACCGTGATGTAGCGGGATTGCCGATCCGTGAGGTCATCCCGGATACCCGTTTGCCGGAAGTGCTGGAATCGGGGGTTGCAATACTAAGCCAGGAGCTCAAAATTGGCGGAACGATTATTTGGAGCAACCGAATTCCCATTCGTGAACAGGGAGTTACTATGGGGGCAATCTCCATATTTCAGGACAAGACCGAGGTGACCAGAATGGCCGAGGAGCTCACAGGTGTCAAAGAGTTTGTTCATGCGCTTCGTGCACAAAATCATGAGCATATGAACAAGATGCATACCGTCGCCGGCTTGCTCCAGCTTGGGCAGCAGAACGAGGCGTTGAGCTATCTGTTTGAGGTGACCGAGCAACAGGAGGAGATCACGCGCTTCCTTCAACGGAATTTTGATGATGACGGAGTTGCAGGACTGCTATTGGGTAAAATTAGCCGTGGTAAAGAGCTCGGGATTGATATCAGGATTGATCCTGCCAGCAAAATGAGTCATTTTCCCCGGCTGATTGACCGCCATGATTTCGTTCTGTTACTCGGAAATTTAATTGAGAATGCCTTTGATGCACTGGCGGATACAGAAGCCGGCTCCAAAGAGATTTATGTCAGCATCCAGCAGGATGACGAATATATGTCCATATTGGTCGAAGATAATGGCTGTGGAATGTCGGAGACAACGAAGAAACGCATGCTTGAACGTGGATTTACGACCAAGGACGGAGAAGGCCGCGGCATGGGGCTGCATTTACTAAGCGGGATTGTCACCAAGGGGGACGGCCGCCTGACATGCGAATCTTCACTTGGCTTGGGAACTTCGATAGAGATTCTATTTCCGTTGAGGGAGAGAGGGGGAAGGAGCGACGATGAGTAAACCTATAAAATCACTTTTTCGTGTGCTGCTGGTCGAGGATGATCCGATGGTACAAGAGGTGAATCGGCTGTTTATCGAACAGGTTGACGGGTTTCAGGTCGTAGGTCTGGCCTCCAACGGGCTTCGGGGGCTGGAACTGATCGAGGAGCTACAGCCTGATCTGATTTTTCTTGACGTATTCATGCCGTCGCTGGATGGGATTACGACTTTGCAGCGCATCCGTTCCCTGGCATTGCCTGTAGATGTAGTTGTCGTGACCGCCGCGAAGGATACGGAGACGATCCGCGAAATGATGCGAAACGGAGCATTCGATTATATCATTAAACCTTTTAAGGTAGAGCGTATCCACCATACGCTGGAGTGTTACCGGGTGCAGCAGGCTGGATTATGGGCGAAGGAAGTGGGAACACAGGAAGAGCTGGATCTCATTATACAAAAAGGAGAAGCTGCTAAGGATGCGGTAATCCCGGCTCCAGTATACGAGGAATGGGCAATGTTTTACGATGAGCTGCCCAAGGGCTTGAATGCTGCTACCTTGAAGCAGGTACTTGCGGTCATGGAGCAGCATGGCGGCAAGCTGTCTGCGGAAGAAACCGCGGAGGGAGTAGGGATTGCCCGTGTAACGGCAAGAAGATACCTGGATTATCTGGAGAAAAGAGGGATCGTGCGCCTGGTTGTGCATTACGGCGGGGTCGGTCGTCCCGTTAATCGGTATGAGCTGCTGCGTGACCAAAATGACCATAAGTAACAATATGGACAAAAGCTTCCCAACACTTTTATGAAAGCGGTAACATGTAAAGACAGGGGAACCTGGACACAAACAATACACGTGTCTGCCTTTGTGCCGCACACGTGCTATGAATAGAATAGGAGCGGATGTATCGTGGCCTTTAATAGTCTGATTCTTCGATTGGAGCTCGTTCACTCCAAAGTAAACTTCGGTGAGGTCGCATCAACCATCAGCCGAGCAGGGGGA
Organism: Paenibacillus sp. LT-B23; assembly: GCF_059417685.1. Classification (NCBI taxonomy): domain Bacteria; kingdom Bacillati; phylum Bacillota; class Bacilli; order Caryophanales; family Paenibacillaceae; genus Paenibacillus; species Paenibacillus sp. LT-B23. Next base: position 63,994 of record NZ_JBSQBM010000016.1, read on the forward strand.
GACATTACTTCCATTGATGTTATTCGTCCCGGACAGGATTCGTCTGTTCGGGACATCACCGTCCATGTGGCTGAAATAGCAGAGGCTCCGCTCATCGAATCACTCAAGTCGTTAGCAGGCATTCAGCTGATTAACGTTTCTGACCGCACGTTTCTCGCGCACCTAGGGGGTAAAATATCCGTACAGCCTAATTTGCCGATCAAAAATCGGGATGATCTGTCGCGGGTGTATACTCCAGGGGTGGCCCGGGTGTGCACATCCATTCATGAGAATCCTAAAAAAGCGTACTCTCTCACCATCAAACGAAATACGGTCGCGGTTGTAACTGATGGTACCGCAGTGCTGGGGCTTGGCGATATTGGCCCGCATGCGGCTGCACCTGTGATGGAAGGCAAAGCGATGCTGTTCAAACAGCTTGCCGGAGTCGATGCATTTCCCATTTGTCTGGATACAAAGGATACGGAGGAAATCATTCGCACGATTAAGGCGATCAGCCCAATTTTTGGGGGGATTAATTTAGAGGACATCAGTTCTCCGCGCTGCTTCGAGGTCGAAACCCGCCTGGCGGAAGAATTGGATATTCCCGTCTTTCACGATGATCAGCACGGAACGGCTGTGGTTGTGATTGCCGGGCTGCTGAATGCGCTGAAGGTGGTTGGGAAGCGAATCGAAAATGTGCGGATCGTTGTAAACGGAATAGGGGCCGCAGGCGTGTCGATATGCAAAATGCTGCTCGCCGCTGGGGTGAGCCGACTTGTTCCGGTAGATCGGGATGGAGCCATTGTGCGAGGTGGAACCTATCCCTACCCTATGTGGCAGTGGCTGGCGGATCAGCCGCAAGTAGAGGCCCAGTCAGGCACCCTACAGGAAGTCATCCGGGATGCGGATGTGTTCATCGGAGTATCACGCGGCAATTTGCTGAATGTCTCAGATGTAAAGGCTATGGCGATGGACAGTATTGTTTTTGCCATGGCTAATCCACAGCCGGAGATTGCTCCTGAGCAAGCTATTCCGCATGTTCGTGTATTTGCCACGGGTCGCAGCGACTATCCCAACCAAATCAATAATGTGCTTGTGTTTCCGGGCATCTTCAGAGGGGCACTCGATTGCCGGGCGCGTCACATCAACGAGCCGATGAAATTAGCTGCCGCCCGAGCCATCGCTTCTGTCGTAAGTGAACGGGAATTAAACGAGCAATACATTATTCCGAGCATATTCAACGAACAGGTCGTTACCGAGGTGAGGAAGTCGGTGATTGAAGCGGCTATTGTCACAGGAACGGCCCGGCGCATTCCACCGGATTTCAGATAGTCCGTTGAAGCAAAATAGAATAACATGGCTCTGTCTGTTAAACTGTGAAAATAGAGCGGTTGCAGGATACGTTGCCGTGTTAGCCTTATCTATTTTGCGGAGGTGCGGGGATGAACGGAAGTTTGTTTGAGCAACGGTTACGGGACGGGGACTATATTCCCCGTTTTTTTGCGTACTATTACAAGCAATGGCACGATTACACCATGCCGTACCATGATCATAACTCCACAGAAATCATGTACATGATTTCCGGCTTTTGCAGGGTGGATGTACAAACGGGAGGAAATGCGGAAGAAAGCATCACGCTGCGTAAAGGCGAGTTTATTATGCTCGACGCGGGTGTGTCGCACCGACTGGTCGTAGAAGGTGAGCAACCGTGCCGGATGCTGAATGTGGAGTTCGGTTTTACGGAGGGGGTGCAAGTAGGTCCGTCTATCCGACAAATGGCAGGGGAAGAGCATGAGGTCACAGCCTTCATGTCGCGTCCATTCCCTTATCTGGTGCTGTCTGACCCGGAAGAGGTGTATTATACGCTGAAAAGCCTCGTGCTGGAGCTGGATCAGCGAAAAAAGCATCCGGGCGCAATGGCTGAGCTGCTGTTTATGCAATTACTCGTGCGGATTGCGCGTTTACGTGAGGAAATGGAACGCAGTAACACGCAGCAAACGGATGTCTACATTAAACGTTGCATCGAATTTCTCCATCTTAACTATGATCGGGAAATTCTGGTCAAGGATATGGCAGCCGCGGTGAATCTGCATCCGGGGTACTTGCACCGCATTTTCAAAAAGCATACCGGACAAACACTCACCGCCTATTTGACGATGCTGCGGATGGACAAGGCTCGAATGCTGCTTCAGCAAACGGACATTCCCATTCATGAAATTGCCGATTATGTAGGCGTGGGCAGCAGGCAGTATTTTCATATGCTGTTCAAAAAGCACACAGGCAAGACGCCTGTCGAATACCGCTCTGCCGTGGAACGCCATGTGTGGAACTATGCGGAGGAGGAAGGGGGCTGAATATATAGGAAGTTTTATGATTTATTCATATTCTTGTGGAGCTTGCCTGGTCGAAAAGGTGGGCTTTTTTTGATTTCGAAAATAGGCATATTAACTTTATTTCTATGAAAATGAAGACGTGTTTTCACAAGTATGGATGCCTACTTTAAGTAAAAAGAATCTAAATGATAGTTTTTTTATGCATGAGATGAGAATAGGTCTTATATCTTGTTTGTCTTATAATAGTTATAAATTTACAATAAGAAAGACAGTTCGTATGATATTTATCAAAAACAGCCCATTCATTATTTCAAATAATTTAAGGAGAAGCGGGCAGGTAAATTACAAATAAGAATAAGAAGCCTCTGAACCATTGCCGATTTTAAGTCGGTATGACTTCAGAGGTCTTGTGTTTTAAAGCATTTTCACATATGTCCGGGCTTCTTGAGAGCTAAAGTTAGGTCATTTCCCGAGCCACATATTTTCCATCTGTTCAAGTGATCTTCCCTTGGTTTCAGGAACCTTGCGCCATATAAAGACTACGACGAACAACGAGATGGCTCCGAATGTCCAAAAGGTATTGGACGGACCGACTGAACTCAGCAGAGGAGGGAATGCCTGGGACACCAGATAATCGCCGGCCCATAATGCCATCGAAGCGATGGCGACCGCTTTGCCGCGAATGCGGTTCGGAAAGATCTCCGAGATCATAACCCATACGATCGGCCCAAGTGATATAGCGTAGGAGGCCACGTAAATCAAAATCATAATGAGCACAAGCGGTCCGGTGGTCAAATTCATTTTGAATACGGTTCCGATAATGACCAGACAGAGGGTCATCAACGAGGTGCCGATCATCAGCAGGACTTTTCGTCCTGCTTTGTCGATCAGCCAGACGGATACGATGGTAAACAGCACATTGATCAACCCGATCCAGATGGTCTGGGTCAAAGAGGCGTCCGTACCGAGTCCCATTCCTTTAAAGATAATCGGCGCGTAATATAAAATGGCATTGATGCCGGTAATATGCTGCATAATGGCGAGCATGACACCGATAAAGAGAGCGACCCTAATACCGGGAGCGAACAATTGTTTAAATGAGTCGTTCTCATTTTTGAAGGAGTCCTTGATATCAAGCACTTCCTGTTTAGCGGCTTCTTCACCGTGAATTTTCAGCAGAATCGGCAGCGCTTCATAAGGTCGATTCTGTTTAATAAGCCATCTCGGGCTTTCGGGTATGAAGAGCATCAAGAGCATAAAGATCAGTCCCGGAACGGCTCCCACTCCGAACATCCAGCGCCAGGCTGTTGAGACACCCCAGGCTTCATCCCCCAGGCTGACGATCCAAGAATTCTGAAAATAAACCAGGAAAATGCCCGTTACGATCGCCAACTGATTTAAAGCAACCAAACGGCCACGGTATTTGGCGGGAGCGATCTCCGCGTTGTACACCGGACAAATGGTGGAAGTGATTCCTATGCCGACGCCGCCGATCATGCGAAAGATAACATACCCGGTGAACGTATCTTGAAGCGCAGAGCAGATCGAGCCGACGACGAATAAAAATCCGGCGGCCAGCAATACCTTTTTTCTGCCGATCCTTTCACTCATGTAGCCGGAGAGAGCCGCTCCTGTGACACTCCCGACAATCAGACTCGACACCGCCCAACCAACCTGAAATTCGCTCAGCGAAAAACGCTGCTGTAGGAATTCGACTGCTCCCGAAACAACCGCGATATCAAAACCGAACAGGATGCCTCCAAGCGCAGCTACGATGGATACCAGCGTCACAAAAAGCATATTGGGTTTTTCTGATTGAAGCGCTTTCTGTTGAGCGCTTTCATTATTGATGATTACTGCCATATTATCATCTCCCCTCCAGATTCCTGGAACCTCATTCCGTTCTTCGAGGAGAAGTATAACATGCGCTTATAAAAGAAAGGCCGGTTATCGTCTTCAATAAACGGACCTTTTCATGCACGATTTTGGCTTTGATTCCCGAATTGGAGACGGAGGGGGTAAACCTAGCATTACCTTGTCATTCGAGCTTAAAAAAATCCATGCCGATGGTCGGCATGGATGAATCTCTACTATTTTTGGCCTTTGAACTCAGTGGGAGGAACGCCCGTTATCTTCTTAAAGACGCGGCTAAAATAGTTTGGGTCCTTATAACCCACTTCAAAGCTGATTTCTTTAAGAGCGAGGTTGCCGGCCTTAATCAGAGAAATGGCTTTATCAATCCGCAGCCGGGTTACGAAGTCGATGAACGTTTCTCCGTATTCCTGTTTGAAAATTTTGCTGAAATAGTGGGGATTCAAATGGACGAAATCAGCTACTTCTTCCAGCGAAAGATCATCGTTGAATCGTTCCTCGATATACATTTTCGCCCTGCCCAGCATAGTCAGTGTTTGAACCTCCCGCTGTTCGCGTATCCGTTGCAGTGCTGACATGACGTACGTCTGCTGAAGTATTCCTTTCTCCGCTTTGACGGCAAGCAAACCAGCCTCTGACGACTTCAGTTCGTCAAAGTGGCAGTAACCCTCATTCCGGTTGCGTAGGGTGGAGGCAAAAACGGCTTCGAAATAGGACTTACGAAGTCCTTCCTCGCCGCTATGCAGCGATCCGATTCCAATGGCTGTCTTTATGCCAAGTTGCTGCCGGGCAAGCTCGGAGAGCTGCTGGACAAGGTGTTTAACCAACTGCCGCCAACTGTTTTCGCTGGTGGCAGGCGGCTTTCGTAAAAAAGTGGCTACATGATGGTCGATCAAGGAGCTTACAATGGAATTCGGGCCATGCGTTTTTACATAGCTTCGGAAATGATCGTAAATTTTCTTTTTATCCTGCTCGTCTGTATATCCGTCAAAGGCGGCAATGATGGCGCTTCCCTGATCAAGGGGAAAGTCCAGCCATTCCGACAGCTGGGAAGCGCTCGAATCCACCGTCTGGTTGACCATAAGCATTAAAGCCAGCTCATTTTCTGCGAGCGGCATCAGCTGCGAGATTTTGTGCCTAAGCTCCAATTCCTCCATACGTGCCCGCTTCTCGCGCTCAATTTCTTCAATCAGTCGTTTCAGTGTACCGATGACTAACTCTCGCTTCGCCGGCTTCAGAATATATTCTTTTACGCCCAAAGAGAGCGCCTCCCGGGCATAGGCAAAATAATCATAGGCGGTGACGAGCACGAATCGGGTATCGGGAAGCCGCTCCTTTAATTCACGAAGCGCTTCGAGTCCGTCAATTCCGGGCATATTGATATCCAGAATGGTAATATGGGGACGGTGCTCTTCCGCGCATTCAATCGCCATGCGGCCGTTGCCGGCATGAATAAACCGGAATACCCCCGGCATCGCCCGTTCCACTGTCAATTCCAGTCCTTCCCTCTCCAAGGCCTCGTCATCCGCGATCAACAACCGATACATCAGTCCGCTCACTCTCCTTCTTAACTGGAATTCGTATTGTTATGGCAGTACCTTGTCCGGTATTGCTGCTGATTTCAACCATTCCTTCCTTTCCGTAAAACAACTGCAGCCGCTTAAACACGTTTTGCATTCCAAGTCCCGTTGAACTGCTGCTTTCGGCTCCGCCTTCAAGACGGAGCACGGACAGTCGGGTTTCCTCTGCCATGCCCTTTCCATTGTCCGAAATTACAATTTGCACATCCTCGCCCGCTCTCGACAGCGTCAACGCGATAATGGCTCCGTTTTCCATATCTGCCACACCATAAAGAAAAGCGTTTTCAATCAACGGCTGGATCGTCAGGGCCGGAATTTGCTGCTGAAGTACGGAAGCGTCAAATTGAAGATCAAAGCGAATTCTGTCCCGGAAGCGCGCCTGCTGGATGGTTACGTATTCGCGGATATGATACAGCTCCTCCTGGAGAGTTACGGGTTTGTCCAGCTTCTGTAGGCTGTACCGCAGCAGATTGGACATCGAAACGATCAGGTCGCTGGTCTTCTCTGCCCCTTCCAGGATCGCCAGCTTGGAGAGCACATTTAGGGTATTGAACAAAAAATGCGGGTTAATTTGATTTTGCAGGGCCAGAAGCTCCAGCTCCTTCACAAGCCGCCGCATTTCCAGACTCTGCTTATCCTTCTCGATGAGGATGCTCAAATCGGTGGACATTTGCGAAATGGCGTCCGACAGTACGCCTAGTTCGTCATCCCGTCGCGGTTGGGGCTCGATATTCAGATCGCCTGTGGCGATTCGCTTCGCCAGTGCGACAAGTCTGCCGACAGGACCGGTAATGCTGCGCGAGACCCAGATTGCAAGCAAAACCCCCATCAGCGCGTTCATGCCGAACAACGCCACTCCCAATCCGTTCATTCGTTCATTCTTGTTCCGGATGTTCTCGATGATCGGCCGGTAATAAGCCAGTTCAGCATCGACCAGTCGCTGTCCCTCCTCGTGGATATAGCTGACGGTTTTCTCCGCTTCAATATAATGTTCAAAAGCCGATTGAGGATCTTGTGCATTGGCGTCCAGAACTGCGGCTTGTTTCTGTTCAAGAAATGTGGCCAACAGATTCACGTAGTCCTCCTCGGCGAATGAAGGGGCGGCCGAGTCGGAGACTTCCTGAATTTTGCCTTTCAACTGCATCAATTGGCGTTCTGTCGGGCCCTGCACAGCCTTATCGTCTCTCGGATTAAGCAGATAGGCGTATAGGAGCTTTAAGTTGCTCTCCGCCGATTCGGAGGTTTGCTCAATGAGCAGAATTCGGCCAAGCATTTCATCGTAGCTCTGTTGTACGACCTTTCCGCTTTGGAATACAAAATAAGCGATGATATTGGCGAACACAACTAGGAGGGGGATGAACAGAAGCAGCTTCGTTCTGATCGTCATCGTCCGTCATCTCCGGCCATGTTGTCGGGAGTGTCCGCATGCACTTCATATACCCTGGTGTATGTTAATTTCTGGGGATCATTCCCCTTTAAATAGTCATTCAGCAGTTTTATGGCCTTAGCCCCCATTTCCACTGGCTGCTGAACAATGGTCAGTTCGATTTTGCAATCTCTGATGGCTTCCAACGTATCGGCCATATCGTCAAAAGCGAAAATCTGCAAGCTCCGCGCTCCGTTCCGCTCCGAGGCTTCCAGAATGCCAGGGCCGTCCAGCGCACTGAATCCGACCATGTAGCGGATCTGCGGATACTGGATGAGCATGTTCTGAGCTTGCTGGGCTGCCTGAAGCCGCGAAATGTCCGAGGAGCGAATCTCCACAATGCGGAGCTCGGGATAGCGGCCGATCACGGAACGAAAGCCGGCAAGCCTGAGCCGCTGGTTCTCGACGCGCTCGTTACTGATCATAACTCCAATGTCGCCACGCTCTCCGGAGGCTTTCGCCAACAGCACGCCCATCCGCTTTCCTGCTCCTTCATTATCCGTTCCGACGTAAGCCAGTCTTCGGGAGTCCGGCTCATCCGTATCGATCGTGATGACGGGTATGCCAAATCCGGCCGCTTTGTCGATTAATCGGCGATACTCCGGATCATTTATCCCTTGAACCAGAATTGCATCCGCCTTGGCGGCGATCGCTTTATCCAGCAGTTTGATCTGCTCGGACGGATTAATGCGGTCCGGCCCGATATAATCGAGCCGCATACCGTACTGTTCCGCTTCCTTTCGGGCTCCTTGTTCGATTGACCGCCAGTAATAATTGTCCAACTCCTGGGATATCAATACCACTTTTGTATCCGAAACTCTGTCTTTTGGCGAAACCGTTTTCAATTGTTCTGCAAATTGGTGAATTTGAAGAGAAGACAGAGTGAACTGAAACAGCAGCCAGGCAAATGGCAGGAAGACGGGGATAAGGATAAATGTCCATTTACGGTTTGACATGTCTTGCTCCTTTGGGAATATTTACAGACTCAACTCATTATACAGCAACAAAAGAACCGCACACAGCTATCGTTGGCATACGCGCGGTTAATGAGGAGGAATGGCATATTGCAATCAAGGTACATCTGAATATGGATGATAATACAAATTTAATCCAAATAAGCCCAGTGGGCCTTCGTAGAGTTGATTTTAAATAGAAAAGCTCTGTATCCTAGGCCAGTAAATCCCGCGCTAAAAGGAAAAACCAAGCCAGAACATGTCAGTGGAGTGGGGATAGAAGGGTTAACTCTTCTCTTGGCTCCCTATTAATTGCTCAGGTACTTTACCAGAGTAGAATTATCATAAAATAGGCCCCTACCAGTAGGCTCAGGACGTTTTTAAGTCCTGAACGGTCGTAGGGGCTTAAGTATAAAAAAACAACCTCACTAAATCAGACCATGCTTCTTAAAGCTATGAAACAGCCCATCTTCATCTACAGCATCCGTGATGTCATCGGCAATGGCTTTGAGGTCCGGCTTGGCATTTCCCATGGCAATTCCTAGCGCACAATATTCAATCATTTCGGCATCGTTCATGCCATCCCCGATTCCAATCGTATCTTCCCTGGATATGCCCAAATGCTGAATAAGCTTCTCAATGGCGACGGCTTTGTGGATACCGGGCACCATTAGCTCGCCGCTGTCTTGCCCGAAAGCAGATACAGTACATTGAATAACCTCAAATTTCCCCGCGAACTCCTTTTTGATCTGTTCAAAAGGGACGTTTTTGTTTTCCAAGAAACACGCTTTGTTCACGTCACTACGATACAGGTTGTCCTCTCCTAGGGTTAGACCAGTTATAAAAGGATGAGGACGTTGTTCCTTTTTCTCTCGGGCTACAGGATCATTGTCTACATCACCATAAATAAGCTGTTCCACATGGGGCAGGAAATTTCTGCTCGCAAACAGTCCCCCGTTCGATTCCAGGTAAAAGTCCAAATCGTGCTCATTAAAGTAATCCACCATATGTTTTACATCTTCATCCGATACTTTGTGGTGATATAGCATTTCACCCTCGATTTCAACAAAGCCCCCGCCAGCTCCGATAATTCCGTCGAAACCCACTTCCATGATGAAATCGTAAATCTCCGCTTTGGAGCGGCCTGTACATAGATAAATGAGATGACCGTTTTTCCTTGCTTCCGTACATGCGATTTTCGCAGATTCGGGGACCATACCATCATCATTGACCAGCGTTCCATCGATATCTAAAAAAATAATCTTTTTGCTCATTCTCAGGCTGCTCCTTGCTTTCAAATATTTTCTTTATGTTACTACATTATGGCCCCCGTTGATATAAAGGTTAGGATTTTTGACACCTAAACACGAATCTGGTCATGATTTTGATAACGCTTCCCTCTGGCAAGTTGCTACAATGACGGTATACTACAATTCTAACGCTGGAGGTTGAATACCGTGTCATTTAAAGTGGCTTTTATTGGAGCGGGGAGCATCGGCTTTACCCGTGGAATTTTACGAGATCTGTTGACGGTGCCGGAATTTAACGAGATTGAAGTGGCTTTTACGGACATTAATCAGCACAATCTGGATATGGTCACTGAGCTATGTCAGCGGGACATTCGGGAGAACGGCTTGTCCATTCAAATACAGTCCTCTACGGACCGAAAAGTGGCTTTGAAGGATGCCAAATATGTGATTTGTACGATCCGGGTTGGGGGGCTGGAAGGCTTTGCGACCGATGTAGACATTCCGCTGAAATACGGCGTGGATCAATGCGTGGGCGATACGCTGTGTGCAGGAGGTATTATGTACGGGCAGCGTGGTATTGCGGAAATGCTGGACATCTGCAAGGATATCCGCGAGCTAAGCGCACCGGATGTGCTGCTGCTGAACTACTCCAACCCGATGGCGATGATCACTTGGGCCTGCAACAAGTACAGCGGCGTACGTACGATTGGGCTGTGTCACGGTGTACAGCATGGACATCACCAAATTGCCGAGGTATACGGCTTGGAGAAGCAGGATGTGGACATTGTGTGTGCCGGAATCAATCACCAGACGTGGTACATTCAGGCTTCACATGAAGGCAAGGATCTGACAGCCGGACTGCTGGAGGCTTTTGAAAAACACCCTGAATATAGCCGCACCGAAAAGGTACGCATCGACATGCTTCGCCGTTTTGGCTATTACAGCACCGAATCGAACGGCCATCTAAGCGAGTATGTTCCCTGGTATCGGAAGCGTCCGGATGAAATTCTCGACTGGATTGATCTGGGAAGCTGGATCAATGGAGAAACGGGAGGCTATCTGCGTGTATGTACGGAAGGACGCAACTGGTTTGAAACAGATTTTCCAAACTGGATGAAGGAAGATCCACTGGAGTACAAGGCAGAGAAACGCGGTGAAGAGCATGGCTCTTACATTATTGAAGGACTGGAAACCGGACGTGTATACCGGGGGCATTTTAATGTCGTCAACAACGGAGTGATTTCCAATCTGCCGGATGATGCGATTATTGAGGCACCCGGATATGTAGATCGTAACGGCATTTCCATGCCTCATGTGGGTGAACTGCCGCTCGGTCCTGCGGCTGTCTGCAATGTCAGCATTTCCGTGCAGCGTTTGGCAGTTGAAGCTGCCGTGCATGGGGACGACAAGCTGTTGCGGCAGGCGTTCATGATGGATCCGCTGGTGGGTGCAGTATGTAATCCGAAGGAAATCTGGCAAATGGTCGATGAAATGCTGGTAGCGCAGGAGGCATGGTTGCCGCAATATGGAGCAGCGATTGTTGAGGCGCGCGAACGTCTGTCTGCTGGCAACCTGATCCCGACTCGCGATTACGAGGGAGCGGCGCGGATCAAGGTCAAGACGGTCGAGGAAATGCAGTTGGACCGGGATGCCGCGAACAAAAATGCTGGTGAGTCGGACAAAGGCAAGGACCGTGAAAAGGTGCAAACTAGCGAAGCCTAAACGTCCAGAGCATTTTTCAATAGTCGTAGTGGTAGAAAGGGTATTTTCAGTGCCGTGATGGCCTGGAAATGCCCTTTTCTGATATGAGCGCTAGGCATAGCCGCCCCTCAGATTTCATATCTTCAGGTTTATGGTTGTCGATTCGGGTCGAAGGAAATTAAAGAATACAGCCTTGTTATTACAAATCTCTTCTCCCCATGTCGATGCCCCAATTCGCCCAAAGGGCTTGCCACAGGGCGGATACTCCTTAAAATAAAGGAACCGGTTCCTGGAAAATATAGCAGTAAAAAAGACCGACAGAGTGGCAATTTATAGCCTAACTAATAATTTAATTCTTGATTTATTCAATTTACAGCGGATTTCCAGCTCTCTATAATCTAACATAGGAGGTGAAGAAAAGAGCAAGATAGAAGCGCAGGATAAAATAGAAAGCGCTTACCTTTTTGCATCTATGAACGCCGATTTTTGGAAAAAGAGAGCGTATCACACATTTAATGATGTAACGATCAGGTGCCGACATAGGAAGATTCAACAAAATTTACGGAAAGATAGGTGAAGCAATTGAAAACCAAACAAGTGCTTCGTAAAGGCATGAAGTATGCTTTTGCGCTATCACTCGTCGCAAGCAGCTTTCTACCAGGTGCAGGATTTACGGATAAAATACATGCAGAATCCCATGTGGACAATCCTTACCAAGGGGCGACAAAATACGTTAGTCCTGATTATGCGGCTAGTGTCGACACATCGATTGCCAAGATTACTGATGCCAATCTGAAAGCTAAAATGCAAACTGTCAAAACATTCCCGACAGCCGTATGGCTTGATCGCATCGCTGCCATTAACGGCGGTGGAGGCAAGCTTGGCCTGGAGGCGCATTTAGATCAAGTATTGGCGCAAAAGAAAGGCAGCACACCGATTACGGCTGAGTTCATTGTTTATGATCTGCCCGGACGGGATTGCCATGCCTTGGCCTCCAATGGTGAGCTGCCGCTGACCCAAGCGGGTCTGGAAACGTACAAAAAGGATTATGTCGATAAAATTGCTGCTATTTTTGCCAATCCCAAATATAAGGATATTCGCATCGTAGCGATCATTGAACCAGACAGTTTACCAAACTTGGTAACCAATCTGGATGATCCCAAATGTGCGCAAGCCAAATCTACAGGTATTTATGAAGCCGGGATCAAGTATACAATGAATAAGCTGAACGAGATTCCGAACGTGTACAAATATGTAGATATCGGTCACTCCGGTTGGTTGGGTTGGGATAACAACCGCTCAGCAACTGTCACACTGTTCACGAATGTTTTCAGAGATACGAGCAAAGGACTGTCCAGCGTGGACGGCTTTATCACGAATACAGCCAACTCTACACCGCTGACAGAACCTAATCTACCCGATCCAAACCTGAATATCGGCGGACAGCCGATCAAATCGTCCAAATACTACGAATGGAATCCTAATTTCGATGAATTGGATTTCACAGAGTCCTTGCATAGAGACTTTGTGAATGCAGGCTGGCCGAGCTCACTCGGTATGCTCATTGATACAGGCCGTAACGGATGGGGAGGACCTAATCGTCCGACTGCCGCTGTCGGCAGTGATATTAACTCCTATGTGAACTCAGGCCGTGTAGACAAGCGCTCGCATCGTGGTAACTGGTGTAATAACAGCGGAGCAGGTATGGGTACGCCGCCGCAAACAGCTCCAGCTTCCCATGTCGATGCTTATGTATGGGCGAAACCTCCGGGTGATTCCGATGGTTCCAGCTCGCTCATTCCGAACGATGAAGGTAAAGGCTTTGATCGTATGTGTGATCCTACCTATACCACCAAGGATGGCACATTAACAGATGCTTTACCGAACGCACCTATTTCAGGAGCTTGGTTCCATGATCAGTTTGTGATGCTGGTACAAAATGCATATCCAGCCATTGTCCCTTCATCTGGTGGCGGAACAACTCCTACACCAGCCGCTCCGGCAGTACCAGCGGGCTTAAAGGCGACAGCGGGTAATGCGGAAGTGAAGCTGACCTGGAATGCGTCCACTGGGGCCGACAGCTACACGGTAAAACGTGCAACCAGCGAAGCAGGTCCTTTTACAGCCGTTGCACCTCTTGTTACTGAGAAAGAGTACACAGATAAGGGGCTGACCAACGGAACAACTTATTTCTATGTTGTAAGTGCTACGAATACGAAAGGAACAAGCGAGGATTCCACTGCGGTAAGCGCTGAGCCAAAAGGTACACCGACAGATCCAACGGACCCTACAGAACCAGCGGGTGATCTGGTTGTAATGTATCGGGCCGGTGACACCGATCCAGCTAATAACGCAGTCAAGCCTTTCTTAAATCTGAAAAATAAAGGTACAACACCAGTGAAGCTGAGTGAGCTGAAAGTCCGTTACTATTTCACGAAAGATGGCAGCCAGGAGCTGCAATCCGCAGTAGACTATGCGCAAGTAGGCAATGATAATGTGCTGCGTACCATTACAGACAAGTATATTGAAATTGGTTTCAGTGCTGCTGCCGGCACGCTTGCTGCTGGAGCGCAAACAGGTGATATTCAGATCCGCATCAACAAAAGCGACTGGTCTAACCTGGACGAATCCAATGATTACTCCTTCGATCCAACCAAAACCTCTTATACAGAATGGAATAAAGTAACGTTATTCCATAATGATAAGCTGGTGTGGGGAATCGAGCCTTAAACAGGATAGAATGTGCTTGAATAATTTGGAAACGTTGAATGATAAGCTACGGCAAAATCTGCCGTAGCTTTCTTCATTTTATGGAAGATTACAGAAGCTCCATGTTTCCCTCTACTGAGAAAAGGGAGGGAATATTCATTTAAATTGAGTATAATGGAAAAAAGAATGCTGTTCTACTGTGGAGGATCATCATGAGCAAAAGGTTCATTTTAGATGTAGATACTGGCATTGACGATGCGCTTGCCATTGCGTACGCGGTCCATTCGCCGGAATTGGAGCTACTTGGCATTACAACTACCTTTGGCAACATCTCGGTTGAAGAAGCGACACGCAACTCGCTGATCTTGTTGGAAAAGCTCGGTGCAGACGCTCCGGTCGTATCCGGCGCACAAAAGCCGTATGCCCGAGAACTGTTCAAGCCGTATTCCCGGCATATCCACGGCGAGGACGGGATTGGCAACCAGTTGCAGGGCTCGCCTTCCCGACAGGCTGCATCTGGTGATGCTGCTGATTTTATCATCGGACAGGCTCGTCATTATGAAGGCAAGCTTACCCTTGTTGCGGTGGGACCACTGACGAACCTTGCGATTGCACTGGATCGCTGTCCCGAACTGCCGCAATTGCTTGATCGTCTGATCATTATGGGCGGCGCAGTCACGGTAAAAGGCAACGTAACCTCGACCGCTGAAGCGAATATATATGCCGATCCTGAAGCCGCAGCTTATGTGCTGGGAGCGGGTTTCCCGCTTACGCTGGTTGGGCTGGACGTGACTATGCAGACGCTGCTTCCTCAGCATGAGGTGGACAAATGGCGTGAGCAAGGGACCGAGCTGGGGAGGTTTATGGCAGATATGACGGACTTCTATATGGAAGCCTATCGTAATTTCAGACCCGGTATCGCGGGCTGTGCTTTGCATGATCCGTTGGCCGTAGGTCTAGCGATTGATTCCAGCTTTGTGGAGACGCGCCCGATGCACATTGCCGTCGAGGTGGGGAATTCCGCCGAGGTTGGTCGTACCCGTGAAGTAACGGACAAGGATCAAGCTCATTCGCAGACAAGTATTGACGTGGCACTTGAGGTGGATGCGGAGCGGTTTTTGCGTCATTTTCTGAGCCGGGTGGTATAAAAAATAATCAAAGGATTGCCGATGGATCTGCATCGGCAATCTTTTGTGCATGCATGTTAGACTGCGCCCTCATAAACCACAAAGGAGGAGATTTATTGTGTTTTCTGCTGCTCAACGACTGCCTTTGCTGGAACACATGTACAATCATGCCCCGACAGGGATAGCCATTTTTTCGAGGGACGGAAAATGTCTGTACGTCAATCCCGCCCTTTGCCACATGGTCGGATACAAGCAGGAGGAATTGCTGAAAACCCGATATTATCATTTGTTGTATAAAGGAGACAAAGATCGACAAGCGTTGCGGGACGCCTATGCGGGATGGCTGAAAGCTACGGATCAAGTGTACAAGGCAGAGCTTCGTTTAAGACATCAGCGGGGGACATCCGCCTGGTTATCGCTGGAATTAACGATATTTGATGACCCGGCTACCGGTCAAACGTATCTGATTGCCTACGCGATAGACGTCACGGAGAAAAAAGACATGCAGCAGGTACTCTCGGACAATGAGGACTTGTACATGCTGATTACAGAAAATACGCCGGATGTGATCTCGTTCAGCACGCCGGATGGCAACCTTCAATATGTTTCTCCTTCGGTAGAGAAGCTTCTTGGTTACACCAGGCAGGAAATGCTCGGCAAAAAACGGCTCGAATTTTATCATGCAGAAGATGCCGATTATATGCGCGTACATGGAATCTTCCAGGAAACAGGTATTATGAAGCGGCGTGTGCGTCACAAGGACGGACATTATTTGTGGCTGGAAGTGTCATACCGCATTATTCGGGATGAGGAAGGTCAGATCAAGCGGGTTCTGTCTATTGGTCGCAACATCACGGAGCGCCAGAAGAGTGAGGATAATCTTGCAAAAGCCCAGCGACTGGCGATGTTTGGCTCATGGGACTGGGATTTGGTTAACGACGTTTTGCATTTTTCCAAGGAATTCCGCAGCATTTTCGGCTTTAGCGTAAAGCCGGTCGAGACAAGTATTGATTCTTTTCTGGATGTTATCCATCCAGAGGATAAAGAGCGAATGATCGAGATTATTACGAACGTCATTTTAAAAGGGATTCATCAAGAAACCTTTTACCGGATAGTACTGCCTAATGGTGAACAAAAAGTGCTGCGTTCGACCTGGGAAGCAGAAATGGACGAGCGAGGACAGCCGATTCAAATTGTCGGTATGATACAGGATGTCACGGAACACCAAAAGATGGAGCAGCGTCTTCGTGAAAGCGAGAACCGTTATAAATCCCTGTTCCAGCATAACCCGCTCGGCATATGCGCCATGAATATGGAAGGTCAAATCCTGAGTGTAAATCCCAGTCTGGAGGAGCTTACCGGTTATACGAGGGAGGAACTGCTCGAGGCTGGAGTTATTGCGATGGCTTCTTCCGAGGAACAGGACAAGATTAGGCATCATATGGAGCTGGCCAAACAGGGAGAAACGCAAACCTATGAATCAGAGTTCATACATAAGGATGGGGAGCGCCTGTTTATCAAGGTAACCAATATCCCGATTTTTGTGCATGAGCAAATTGTCGGCTGCTATGGCATCATTGAAAATGTCACCCCACTCAAAAGCTACATCGCCCAAATCGAAAAGCTCAGCAACGAGCATTCACTCATTCTGAACGCGGTATCTGAAGGCATTGTGGGCTTGAGCACCGAGGGGCATGTCCGTTTTATGAATCCGGCGGCGGTCGAAATGTTTGGAGTAGGATCGGAAAATCCGCTGAGCGGGACATGTACGGACATGATCCGCCATGTCGATGAGTTTAGCAGACATTATCCAGATGAGCAGCCATCCATTCTTCAAGCGATCCGCAGTGGTGCTTCTTATCAGGCTGAGGAAGCCGTATTTTGGAAAAAAGACGGGTCCAGCTTCCTTGTCTCTTACCGGATCAGTCCCCTGATGGATAATGGAGAGCGTAAAGGGGCCGTAATGGTTTTTGTGGATATGACGAATGAGAAGGAAATCATCCGCGCCAAGGAATCCGCCGAGCGGGCCGACCGGGCCAAGTCAGAATTTCTTTCTGTGATGAGTCATGAGCTTCGTACACCGATGAACGGAATTATCGGGATGGCCGGGTTGCTCGCAGACACTGAATTGGATGAGGAACAGCGGAGTTATATCGATATTATTACCAATAGCAGCAGTGCTTTAATGCAGATATTGAATGAAATACTGGATTTGAGCAAAATTGAGGCTGGAAAAATGGCGTTGCTGCACGAGCCTTTTGAACTTGAGGATATGATGGGCAATGTGGCCGACCTATTTCTCAAGCAGGCTATGGAAAAAGACATTGAGCTGGAGTGGCACGTGGATCAGGAATTGCCGGGGGTCCTTGTCGGTGACCATGTGCGTATCCGGCAGGTGCTGGTGAATTTGGTGAGCAATGCAATCAAATTTACGGAGCGAGGGCGTGTAAACATCTTTGCCGAGAGCAAGGCTTACAGCAGCCGTAAAAAGAAATGCTTGATTGAGTTCAGTGTAACCGATACCGGCATCGGTATTCCCGCAGATCGCCAGCATTTATTGTTTCAGCCCTTTTCCCAGCTTCATCCGGCACTGAACCGGAAATATGGAGGAACAGGCTTGGGGCTGTCCATCTGCAAAAACCTGGTCAGTCTGATGGGCGGCTCCATTGATGTGGATAGTAACGAGGCCAGAGGAGCCACGTTCCGGTTTCAGCTAGATCTTATGCTGCCAGAAGGGGAAGCACCTGCGAATATAAGTTGTGACGAGCCTTACGAATCGACGGAATGCTAAAAAGAAATGCCAGTCGTGGTGCTTAACGCATCACGGCTATTTTTATGTTCAAGTGGAATGTTAACGATGATTTCAAGACCAGCTTTCTGAGTTGGTCTTTGCTCTGTAATAAATAACCAAAGAAATGATTGACAAACTGTTCTAGCTGTATTATTAATAATAGTACAGTTAGAACAGTAAAGAGGATGCAGATGAACCTGATCAAGTCTTGAAAGGAGGAAGTCCATGTTCGAGCTGGATATCCGCAGTCGTAAGCCGATCTACGAACAGTTAATAGACAAGGTAAAGGAAATGATCGTATACAGATCGCTTCAGCCGGATGAGCAATTGCCTTCGGTACGGGTTTTATCCGCTCAGCTTACGGTGAATCCCAATACGATTCAGAAGGCGTATCGAGAGCTGGAACGCGAAGGATACATTTATTCCATCCAAGGCAAGGGCAGCTTTGTCACCCCTGCCGAGCATCAGCCGCAGCAAATGAAGCGGGATGAGATTCGGGCGGCTCTGTTGAAGCAGATGATCGAAGCTGTCTATTTCGGTTTTACGCAGCAGGAAGTGGACGCCTTATACGTGGAAGCTACGCAATTGAAGGAAAGGGGGATGTCCCTTGATTGAGTTAAGGGAAGTCACAAAGACATTTACAGAAGAAAAGGCTGTCGATCAGCTCGCCCTTACGGTGAAGAAAGGCTCTATTTTTGGACTTTTGGGCTCCAACGGAGCAGGTAAAACGACGCTGCTCAAAATCATCGCCGGGATTTACAGACCGGATACTGGCAAGGCGCTAATCGGTGGACAGCCGGTGTATGAGCAGCCAGAAGTCAAGCAGCGCATTCTATTTATGCCGGATACCCCTTATTTTTTCCCGCAAGCGACGATTCGCCAGATGGCCCGGTTTTACCGTTCCATTTATCCGAGCTGGAGTGAGGAACGCTACATACAGCTTACCGACATTTTCAAGCTTGACCCGAAGCGTAAGCTTCACCGTTTTTCCAAGGGGATGAAGCGTCAGGCCGCTTTTTTGCTTGCCTTGAGCTGCATGCCTGAGCTGCTGATTCTGGATGAGCCGATTGATGGACTGGACCCGGTAATGCGACGAATGATTAAAAATCTGCTGTTCCAGGAAACCGCCGCGCGCGAGATGACTGTCGTGATTTCATCCCATAATTTGCGTGAAATTGAAGACATGTGTGATCATGTCGGCATTATGCATCAGGGACGTATGTTGTTGGAAAAAGAGGTTGACGACCTCAAGTCCGATACGCATAAGGTGCAGGTTGCCTTTCGTGACAGCACGCATGAGGAAGCCGTCTGTGGACAACTTCCGGTTGTACATAAGGAGCGCAGAGGAAGTGTTCTGTTGCTTATTATCCGGGGTGAACGAGAGCAGATTACAGAGACGATTCAGGCGTATGAGCCGCATGTGTTCGATTTGCTGCCGTTGACGCTGGAGGAAATTTTCATTTATGAAATGGAGGACGCAGGTTATGACATCCAACCGATTCTTCTGTAGCGGCGGCGTGATTCGCCAAAGCCTGAGACAGCATGGCTGGATCGGTCTGTTGTACTTGGCGGGATTATTGTTTACAGTGCCGCTGCCGTTATTTATGAGTATCGGACGCGAACGGGTGCCTACGGTTTTGAGAAGCCTGTTCGATAGTGCAAACTCAGGTAATGATTTGCAAAATATGATTTTATTGACCGTACCAGTGCTGGCAGGTGTGATGTTGACTCGTTTTATTCAGCGGCAGGGGCCATCTGATTTATATCACAGTCTGCCATTACGCAGGGAACATCTGCTAACGGCACATTTGATCAGTGGTCTTATCCTCTTGCTCGTACCCGTGTGGCTCACGGCGGGAGTGACGGCTTGGGTTAACGCCACGAATGATCTGCCTTATATTTTTCACATGAATGATGTTGGATCATGGGCATTGGTCGTCTCGGTCATTAGCATTTTTCTTTTCGCCTTTACTGTGTTTGTAGGTATTTGCGTAGGGCAATCGCTGCTGCAAATTGCTGTAGTGTACGTTTTGATGATGCTCCCCTTCTTTCTGTCATCCATGATAAGTCGCTTTCTGGGGCATCATTTGTACGGTTACTATCAGGCCAGTGGAACAATAGTTCGTTATAGTGATGGCATGGAGTTACGTAGTAACAATAATATTTGGCATTCTTTATCGCCGTTTGTTCGCTTTACGGAATTGCTGAGAACGCCATTTTCATATATTGAACTGCTTGTTTATATTGGTGTTTCTCTGCTGTTTGTGATCTTGAGCTATGTGTTGTATCGCAAACGGCTGGTAGAGAAGGCAACGCAAGCAATGGCATTTACCTTCTTCCAGCCCTTATTTAAAGCAGGTGTGATGCTGTGCGCTATGCTGCTAGTAGGGGACTATTTTAATGGCGTAGGCGGACAAGGTAAAGACTGGTCTATCTTCGGCTATATACTTGGAGCTATTTTGGGCTATATCGCTGTGGAGATGGTGATTCGCAAGACGTGGCAAATTGTACGTGTACGTGCTTTGCTGGAATTGGTCGCTTACACCGCAGTGTTAGGTCTGGCAATGTACATTCCGACTTCAAGTTGGGTAGGTTACGAAGATCGAATTCCGACTGCGCATTCCGTGGAGCAAGTTTATGCCGGACCAAGTTTGTATTTGGATGGGGGCATTACACGAAAAGATCTTTATTTTTCGCAGGATAAAGCTTATATCGCTTCTGTGCTGAATTTACAGCGTGAACTCGTGCGGGCACATTCATCAGGACAGACGCCCATGACCAAAGATGAACCTCTTCAAATGATAGCCATTGCCTATCATCTTGACGATGGTTCAATTATGACCCGAAGCTATACATTTCCCGAGCAGCCTTTCCGGGCAGAACTGGCAAAGGTCATGATGTCTGAGCCGTACAAAACAGTAGCATACTCGTTGGATAAGCTATATGGTGCAGCCGAAACGATCAGCATTAAATCAGGGGATGATGAGGAACGGAGGGTGATACTGACCGATCCGAAAGAAATTCGCGAATTTGAAGCTGTGCTGAAAGAAGAAATTTTGGATATGAGCTATAGCGAAATGCAGTCTGGAAGTTATCCGCTGGGGAATATCGAGATTCTGCATAAAGCCTCCTTTATTTCCAAATATGAGCCGGAATGGGCTCGTAATATTGCATATAACTGGCGTTTATCCTTTCACAAACTGGAGGGTTGGCTGAAACAGAAGGGATATGCCGACAGGGTAATTGTCACGTCGAAGGATATACTTTCTGTGCGTGCTGTTCCAATTGTTTCTCAGGAGATGAAACCTTATCAATCTGGTCAGTATATCGAAGACGTCAATTTATTCAGAGATATACAGCAGAAGCATAAAGCAATCGTCATTGAAGATATGAAGCTCTGGAAAGCTATTTTGGAAAACCGCAGATCCTATAACTATACTTCGGATATGGAGAAGGGCACTTACCTGATACAGATCAAAATCAAACCTTTATATGGTTTAAATGCTCACACAGGCTATTATTTATTAACTCCAAAAGACATGACACCTGAGCTTGCAAAGGCTCTACCCGCCACTCCTTAAAACGGCACCGAACGGCAGATAAGAAATTCCTCCTGATTTGGGCAGATGTAGAGGTATATAGAGATAGAACGCAGAACGTAAAGAGTATAACGTTCGGTAAATGATGTCAGCCCAATTCAGGAAGGAGCAGTACAAATATGAGATATACAGAAGATCGTGAGTTTATACAGTTGTTGGATCACTATAAGCAATCCTTTGCCGGATGGGATTTTTCATTCATCTCGGATACAGGACGCGTAGCGAGCGAGCCCTTGGACTGGTCTTATGCCAGCAAGGCTATGACGCTCATCCATTCTTCCACGGCGATGCTGGATATGGGAACAGGCGGAGGCGAACTTTTGTCACGGCTGCGTCCTTTTCCAGAGATCGTATGCGCGACAGAAGCATATGCACCGAATATTCCTGTTGCCAAGGAACGATTGGAGCCGCTGGGCGTACGCGTGATGGCTATAGATGACGACGACTCACTTCCATTGGATGATAACGGGTTCGATCTCGTGCTGAACAAGCATGAGGCATTTTCATCAGCGGAAGTGAGGCGTATTTTGCATACGGGCGGGATGTTTTTGACCCAACAGGTGGGGGGCCTGGATTGTGTGGGCATTAACGACCGTTTGGGAGCGCCTTATAGCGAGTATGCGGACTGGTCCCTTTCTCAAGCGATTACCGGTCTGAAAAGCAACGGCTTCGAAATCGTGGAGCAGCGGGAACAGTTTCCGATACAGCGGTTTTACGATATTGGAGCGCTTGTCTACTACTTAAAGGCGATTGAATGGCAGATTGCTGATTTTCTACCAGAGAGATATATAGAACAGTTGTATGGTCTCCATCTGGACATTCAATGTGATGGGTATTGGGACGTGAAGCAGCACCGTTTTTTGATCCAAGCAAGAGCGATATAGAATTGTTGAATTCAATACCAAGAAGGTCTTCCTCTAAGGGAAGGCCTTTTTTAGCATACTTATTTATGGTAAAAACAAAATCAAAAGCCATGCGGCGGTTGGCAGTGAAATACCGACGGCGATGGCAATATAGGGCAAGGGAGTTTTCAGGTAGTTTTTCAAGTTGCTTTTCCAATCCGCGGCCTTATGCTTTTTTTCATGATAAATCTCGATTTGTGTTGAAAAACTGTGAAGCAGCTTGAGAGCGTCCTCGGCCGGAATATGTTGCAAGGATTTCCAGAGGTCATCATGCCTTTTTCGGAGCAAGGCCATATCGGATGTGTTATCCCGGTGATCGGATAAGGACATTTTTACCATCCCCTCGTATACTAATCTTTACCATAATTGTACAATGAAAAAGCAGTGGCTTAAAGACTCATTTCATTTAAATGATATAGGGGGATGTACATGTCAGATCCAAAGGGAGTTATAACCGAGCCGGAAAAAGGCCCTTCCATGCGGTCAGCATGGTTTTGGTCGTGGCTGGGCGGTACATTTATGTTTGGATTGTTTTCAGTCATGTTTAATGTATTTTGGAGTATGGCTGTGGCATCTAATGTACAGCTTCTGTTGAGGCGTGAGGCTGTGACGGATCCTGCGGTCATTGTGATGATGATTTTGTACGCCTGGATCGTCGGCCTGATTTTTGCAGCTTACGGTGCCTGGAGTGCGCGTATTTCCAGTCTGCGCAAGCTTCCACTCATGCTGACCGGGCTGCTATCATTATTAAGCGGCCTGGGTTTATGGATTGTGGGGTTACAAGGCTCTGGCGGCCAACCGTCCGAGGTGGGCGGGAGTTCGTGGCAATTGTTTTCAATCTATCACGCGTGGGCGGAGCCTGTGCTGGAGGTATTGGAGCCGTACACACAGCATGGTGAAATCTGGTTTCTGCTGACTGCACTGCTGCCGATCACCGGAATGGTAATAGGAGTTGGGGTGGACCGTTATCCGGCGGTGATAGGAAAGAACGGAAAGGTGGATCGTAGATGGCAATGGATCGTGGCCGCTATGTCTGCCGCACTCGTCATTGTGCTGACCATTACGCTGATGCTGCCTCATCGCCCGTTGATTGCAGAAAGGGATTTTCCAGTGGTCGATGGGGCTACAGCGGCGATTCCGTTCGCACAGGATATGCTGCATGAGCTGACCGGAATGAGCAAAGCACGTGCGGCTCACGAATTGAAATTCAACACAACGCATCTGGCGTATGTAAATCTGATCGACAAGAAGGCGGATCTCATTCTGGTGGCCGGACCATCCGACGGGGAACTGCAACTTGCGAAAGATCGGGGAGTGAAATTGAAGCTGACTCCAATTGGGCGGGATGCATTTATTTTCCTTGTTCATAGTGATAATCCGGTTCATAATCTGTCTTCACAGCAGATTCGTCGTATTTATGAAGGCTCGATTCATAATTGGAGTGAAGTGGGAGGCAAGGATCAGCCGATTGTAGCCTATCAGCGGGAAGAAAATTCGGGAAGTCAGACGTATATGCAAAAGAAAGTGATGGCAAACCATGAGATGGCCGAGCCGCCCCGGGAGCGCACAATTGGCATCATGGGTGGTATGATTAATGCAGTCGCTGATTTTAACGAAGATCACAATGCGCTCGGGTATTCGTTTTATTATTTTGCCAATGTGATGCATAAGCGGCAAGAAGTTAAATTTTTGTCCATTGACGGAGTGGTGCCGAACAAGGAGCATATCCGTTCGCAACAGTATCCGTTCACCGCTCAATTGTTCGTGGTCACACGGGAAGGAGAGAAGTCCAGCCCTTCGGTTCAGCGATTGCTACAGTGGCTGCAAAGCGAAGAAGGCAAACGGATCATTGAAAAAGGCGGCTTTGTTCCTGTAAATCCGTAGACGAGGTTTTCCATACAGTCGATTTTGGGTTTCCATCCGTCAAGAGTGAAACGAAGACAGCAGGGTAATACATAGGATATACCTTGCTGCGGTTACATACCCGCGCAGCATTGTACAACACAGTAAGGGGATGAACGAAAATGAAGAAAAAGTTACCGGCATGGGCGCTTTTGCTCGCCGTATCCATCATGACAGCAGGTTGTGGAGCAGATACAACACAAGCAGGACAGACCGGACAGAAAGAGCAGAACGGACAAACCGTTCAGGATGGACAAAAGGATTCTGCTTCCACGCAACCGGGTGCTTCGGGAGCCGCTGTAAATACACCTGGACAGCAGACCGCTTCTGACGGAAAAAATGCCACAACTGGCGGTACAGACACGGTATCGGGGGCTGGTGGACAAGCATCCACAGATGCGAATGCGGCGAAGGTTCGCATGGATGATGTTACCGCGCTGCGCCTGATCGACGGCAAATCCGGATGGATCGGCGGGAAGGGATGGATTGCCCGGACAGACGCAGGCACATCCGGTTCAGCCGGAGCGGCATGGGATGTGCAATATCAGGGTCAAGGAACAGTGCA
Source organism: Paenibacillus sp. LT-B23 (assembly GCF_059417685.1). NCBI lineage: Bacteria > Bacillati > Bacillota > Bacilli > Caryophanales > Paenibacillaceae > Paenibacillus > Paenibacillus sp. LT-B23. The sequence continues at coordinate 88,683 of NZ_JBSQBM010000016.1, forward strand.
GCAAATTTTTGCCTTGAATGGGCAGCAGGCATGGGCCGTCATGGCAGACAGCGGCTCGCTGCTGGCGACTCAGGATGGAGGCAAGCGCTGGGAAAATATCGGGACAGTGCCGAAGCAAGGACAAGCGGGCTTTCTACACTTTGTATCGTCCAAGGAAGGATTCAGCGGAAACCAATATACGAAGGACGGCGGCCAAACCTGGTCCGCGCTTCCCGTACCTGATCACACCGTTGGACAACCATACTATCATGATCAGCACAACGGTTGGGCGGTAACGCAAAGCAAAGAGGGATCGTTCGGTATCTTACACACAACGAATGGCGGCCAGAAGTGGACCACCGTTTTGTCCCGGAAAACCGAAGCCCCTCTGAACGGTGTAATCATTCGTTCGGTAGAACGCGGAAACGCATGGATTGAGCTGGTCGGGGATACGGGCATGAATCAGACCTCATATTCGCTCTGGCATACCGCCGATAGCGGCCAAAGCTGGCGTGCTGTGTTGGCCAATGGCACCGCTGGCGCAGGTCCGGCTCCCGGCATTAGCCAGCAAGACAATCAGGTTCCCAAGAATGAAGGGGCGGCACCGGGTATGCTCTATGCAGTAAACAGCAGTACCGCGTTGATGGGTGGCTATTGCGCACCGTGCGACAAGCCTAATACCATTGGCTGGACGAATGATGGAGGCAAGACGTGGAACAACGGCAAGCAAAGCTTTGACGGCTATGGCAGCCAGCAAATCGGGATGGCCAACGCCAAGGAAGGCTGGGCTATTTTCTCCGATTCAGAGAAGGCTCCGGTAATGTATACCACCTCGGATGGTGGACAGCATTGGACGCAGAGCCATGTCTTTGACAAGCCTGCGGCATCAGGTTCCTGAGCAGATGAGTCCTGAGCAGATATAGTAAGGAGGGAGAACGCATGAGCCAACAGAAGAAAAGTGAAATCACATGGGCTGACGGCCGTGAAGTGCCTCTGATCGGACAGGGCACATGGCATATGGGTGAAAAAGCTTCGCTTCGGCAAGAGGAAGTGCGCGCGCTTCAACTTGGCTTGGATCTGGGCATGACGTTGGTCGATACGGCTGAAATGTATGCTGAGGGCGGTGCAGAAGAGATCGTCGGGGAGGCCATTCGGGGCCGTCGGGACGAGGTGTATCTCGTCAGTAAGGCTTATCCTCATCATGCAGACCGCCAAGGACTGGCTCAAGCGTGCGAGGCGAGCCTGACCCGCATGGGAACAGAGTACATGGACATGTATCTCTTGCATTGGCGGGTAAGTATCCCGCTGGAAGAGACGATACAAGGCATGGAAAAACTGCGGGAGCAGGGCAAAATCCGCAAATGGGGCGTGTCCAATCTGGACACATCCGACATGGAGGAGCTTTGGAGCCTGACCGGAGGCGATGCCTGTGCGGTCAACCAAGTGCTGTATCATGCGGCTTCGCGGGGGATTGAATATGACTTGCTTCCCTGGAGCCGTGCACATGGCGTGCCCGTGATGGCGTATTGCCCGATTGCCCAAGGCGGACGTCTGCGACGGGGACTGCTAGAACATCCCGTGATGGTGGACATCGCTGCCAGCCACGGGGTAACGCCATCCCAGATTGCGCTCGCATGGGTCATACGGGACGGTGATGTCTGGGCAATCCCGAAGGCGGTGCAGGAATCGCATGTACGGGAAAATGCAGCGGCAGCGAATATCCGGCTCACTCCTGAACAACGGCAACAAATAGATGAAGCTTTTCCGCCGCCTACGCGGAAGCAGCCGCTGGATATCGTTTGAGGGAGGGGCGTGCCATGGCAGAGAGAGGAACAGGAACCAGGGCAGAATTGCATGAGGTAGATGATCATCTGGATTACGGATTATCTGTTGTATTTATTGGCTTCAATCCTAGCTTGAAATCAGGCGAAGTGGGGCATCATTATGCGAACCCGCGCAACCGCTTTTGGCGCATACTGGAGGGAGCGGGTTTGACCCCTCGCTTGTACGATCCATCGGAGGATGGGGAACTGCTCAAGCTTGGCTATGGTTTTACGAACATTGTTTCCCGGCCCACGAGGGGAGTGGAGGACATTGCCCGCGAGGAATACGCCGAAGGACGTCTGAAGCTATATGCCAAGCTAAAGGAATACCGACCCAAGGTAGCCTGCTTTGTCGGCAAAGGTGTATATACCGAATACAGTAAAAAATCCAAAGCAGATTGGGGATTCCAGCCCGAACCGCTGATCCCCGAGATGCATGAATTTGTAGCCCCTTCGTCCAGCGGACTGGTTCGCATGTCGCTGGAAGAGATCACAGATATTTACCGCCGTCTCCAGACGTTTCTGACGGCAGAAATCGTCTGATATGCAGCGAGAACAATGGATTCAGCTAGAAGAAAAAGAACCACACAGTTCATGCCCTGAGGGGAAGAACGTGTGGTTCTTTGAACTACCGCAGACTCTATTTTAGGGTTTTTGCCTGCCACGCCTGATCTACCGGAACGTAAGGATATCCCAGATCACGGGCTACCGCCTCGTAGGTGATATGACCGTTCAGGACATTTGTGCCGCTACTTAGCGGCTTGCTTTTACGAAGGGCTTCCTGCACGCCCTGATCCGCAAGCTGGAGGGCAAAGGGAAGCGTCGCATTTGTCAGAGCAAGCGTCGAGGTTTGCGGGACTGCGCCCGGCATGTTCGCCACGGCATAGTGAATGACGCCATGTTTCACATAGGTTGGCTGATCATGTGTCGTGATGTGGTCAATCGTCTCGACAATACCTCCCTGGTCGATAGCGACATCCACAATCACAGAACCGGGCTGCATCGTCTGCACCATAGCCTCCGTTACGAGACGAGGGGCTTTGGCTCCAGTGATCAGGACAGCACCGATCAGCAAATCGCTCTGCGCTACGGCTTCGGCAATGCTGGATGGTGTGGACACCAGCGTATGAAGCTGGTTGCCGAAAATATCGTCCAGCTGGCGCAGCCGATGCAGGCTCAGATCGATCAGCGTCACATTCGCGCCTAGGCCGATGGCGACCTTGGCAGCATTCGTGCCAACGACCCCGCCGCCAATAATGGTCACTTTGCCGCGCTTGACTCCCGGCACGCCTGCCAGTAGGATGCCTTTGCCGCCCTTCGGCTTTTCTAGCAGTTGTGCACCAATTTGCACAGCCATTCGACCTGCGACCTCGCTCATCGGGGTAAGCAACGGAAGGCTTCCCCCGACCTCTATGGTTTCATAGGAGATGGCAGTTACGCCGTTTTCCGTCAGAGCCCGTGCCAGTGCCGGCTCGGCAGCCAGATGGAGATAGGTGAACAAAATCAATCCTTGCCGAAAATATCCGTATTCTGCGGATAACGGCTCCTTCACCTTGATAATCAGATCCGCCTGAGACCACACATCCGCTGCATGTTGCACAATCGTTGCACCCGCCGTGGCATAATCTCCATCCGTGAAGCCACTTTCAACCCCTGCATGACTTTCCACAAATACGTGATGTCCGTGCTGGATCATCTGAGCTGTACCGGCAGGGGTCAAGGAGACGCGATTTTCATTGTTTTTAATCTCTTTCGGAATTCCAATGTTCACTTTGTTCACCTCTCCTGAAAATAATTGTTATCCAACGGCAAATAATTGTTCTTCAGGGCAGCTACGCTGCTGTGTTAGTATTCGTTGATCATGAATCCAACGGCAAATAATTGTTCTTCAGGGCAGCTACGCTGCTGTGTTAGTATTCGTTGATCATGAATCCA
>NZ_JBSQBM010000016.1:92519-141643 GCF_059417685.1 Paenibacillus sp. LT-B23
ATCCAACGGCAAATAATTGTTCTTCAGGGCAGCTACGCTGCTGTGTTAGTATTCGTTGATCATGAATCCAACGGCAAATAATTGTTCTTCAGGGCAGCTACGCTGCTGTGTTAGTATTCGTTGATCATGAATCCACCAGCAAATAATTATTCTTTAGGGCAGCTATGCTGCTGTGTTGCTGTGTTGCTATTTGCTGCATCAAACTTTCGCAAAAATTGCATGATCCTTGTTATACAGCCTGCCAATTAGTTATATGGACTCAAGCCGATAAATGCAATTCATGTTAGATTAGGTACAGTTTACAAGTGGAAAAGCTCCTTGACATCATACATTTTGTCGGATTATCTGCCTTCAAGGCTCGACTTTTTGATGAATAGGTGTCATATAAAATGACATTAAGACATATACATAAGGAGAATTCCGATGAACGGTAAAAAAAACTTTACCATTGCGGATGTGCTGGAACGTCCGGTATTCCGGCGGGCCAAGCTGGCGGCCGGGGAGCAGGGCACGAGTCACCGGGTCGGCTGGGTCCATGTGCTGGAAATCACAAACGTAACCCCCTTTGTGAGTCGTCATGACCTGATTTTGACGACCGGCCTGTGGCTAACCCGAGAGGGGGAGGAACGCGCTGAGTATATGGAGCAGTTGATCCGTTCCGAAGCCGCAGGACTATGTGTGGAGCTGGGTACGAGCATCCATGAGATTCCGCCTGAAATTCTGGAGCTGGCGGAACGTCATCATTTTCCGGTCATCGTATTTGAACAGCCGGTACGCTTTGTTGAAATCACGCAAGATATTCATTCCCTGCTTATTAACCGCCACCACGAACTACTGAAAGATCTGGAGCGTTTCTCGCGCCAGCTTCAGCAGGAGACGCTGCGCAGCACGGATATGAGTGCCCTTTTACGGGCACTTCATGATTATGCCGCCCGACAGGTCATCTACATGTCTTCCATTGATACCAATCGGTTCGTGCCTTCCATCCAGCCTGATGTGGCTGACCGCATTGCGAATTTCTATGCCAATGAGGTGGAATCTAGCATGACGTCTGACCGGGAGGGTCACTTGCTGTTCCATCTTAATGAATCCACCGCCGTCTTGTTTCAGCCGGTTGTCTGCTTCGGGCAGGTGTTTTCCGCAGTAGGTCTGGTGCTGCATGGCGAAACGCCGACGGAAGAACTGTCACTGCTGCTTGACTACACAGCCAAGGCAGCCGCTACGCTGGTGCTGAGAACTCAGTTCCTCGAAGACCGGTTGTTACGCAACCAGAATGAACTGATTCAGGATATGCTGAACGGACAGCTTCCCAGCGAAGAACAGGCTCAGACCCGGATGGGGCTACGTCTGCTGTCCAAGGGACAGTATTTATTTTGGGCCGGGGTTATTGAGGTAGAGCATCAGGATAAGGAAGCCAGCCAGGTGCGCAAGGAGTCCATTAACCAGGATATATTGGTACTACTCCGTTCTTTGCTGAAAAAGGAGACGCTGCACAACCTGCTCATGATGAAGGGGAACCAGTGCTACATTCTTTGTGCCAAGGAGGAATTGACTCTTCGTTCCGCGGCGCAAATGAAGAAAGTGCTTGCCCATACCGTACAATATATTCAGAACTATGCCGCAGGGCAGCTCGACAAGGTGCGCATTCATGCAGGTTTCGGCAAAGTGAGGTACCGGATGACCGGAGCAGGCCGTAGTTTTGAAGAGGCTTATCAGGTTATTGAAGTGGCGCGAAGCGTTTCGGCCATGAGAGATCGACTTTTTTACGACAGTATCGGAATCTATCAATTGTTGAAAGCCGTACCCCTCACTCCGTTTTTACAAGAGTTTGTACAGGACCATTTGGGCGGGCTGCTTGCGCATGACCGTGAGCACCATATGCAGCTTCTGGATACGCTGGATGCTTATTTTCAATGCCATGGCTCCAAACGCGACACTGCTGGAATCCTGTACATTCACAGGCAAACTCTCTACAATCGGCTGGACAAAATTAACGAGATCATAGGAGGAAATCTGGCAGACCCGGATAAACGTCGTTGTCTGGAGATGGCATTGCTGGCTCACCGGATGCTACAGGCCGAAAAATGATCCTAAATGACTACTTCTATTTTCCAATCTACTCATTTACAATGCGTGTTAACACTGAGATAATAGAAGAGATAACGGTAATATCTTTGAAAGGGGATTAATATGAATATAAAAAAATGGATTGCCGTCCCTCTTATTCTGCTAATGGTAGCTTTGACGGGTTGCCAGGCAGTAGGCGGATTTGATGTAAGTAAAAATCTTTTGGGCACACTTGATGTGAAATCCCAGCAGTCAACGGAGAAGATATCTCTTAAATTGACTCCAAAAGAAGGCATTACGCAAGGAGATCAGGAAATTGTTGATTTAATCAATTCTATTTCCGTAACAGTGGATGAGGCCAAGGTACAATCGGAGGAACTCGCTTCCGCCAAGGGTACATTGCACATCGATAAGTATAGTTTGCCGTTTGAAATTGCTTTGGACCGCCAAGGTGTGGCTATTCAACTGGAAGGTGCCAAAAAACCTTATTACATATCTTTGAACTCGCAGGAGAGTTTGAGTGGTCTGCCTGCCGGATTTGATCCTTATGTATACTCCAAGGATGTAAGAGATCTGACGAAAACAGCCGCAGCGCTTGTACTCAAGCATGCTCCTAACCCTTCGACCATCTCTGCAACGTCTGTAACCGAGGAAGTTTATGGTGAGAAGGACAAAGTGAAGCTGACTCGTTTGCATGCTGAACTTCGTGGCGATGAGCTGGTTACATTGGTGAAACCGTTCCTGACCAATCTGGCCAAGGACGAGGCTGGCTTGAAGGAACTGATCGGGCAAGCGATTGATTTCACTAAAAATATCGCTTCCAGCATGAATGTTGATGGTGCTGATCAAGTCACAAGCGAACTGAACACGAACAAGGAAAAACTGGTCAATGAGGCTTATACCGAGGTTAAAAAGTATTTGGATCTGGCCGTTGCTCAATATGATGTAGGCGTAAGCACTTTATATGCACAGTCTCCTGAAATTAAAACGGTTCTGAGTTCCAATACGGTTCTGAAAACCGATATATATTTTGATGAAAAAGGAAATGTTCGCAAATCACTGTCAGACCTGACGGTTGCTTTGCCAGAAGTAGATAGTCTTCCAGTGAAGTCCTTCTCGATTGTTACGGAAGTTCAATCTTGGAACGTAAACGGCAGTGTAACAGCCGACAAGGTAGATATCTCCAATGGTGTTATCGACCTGAATAAACAAGCGGAACTTACGCCGGGAGCGACACTTCGCAATTTTGAAGCAAACTCTCCGATCTACAATATTTTAAAAAATGATTTGGAAATTACAAAAGTAGAAACAACCTTTGATCCTAACGATGATTATTATGTGCTGGTGAATCGTAAAGGTACGGCCTTCATTCCACTGCGTGAGCTGACGTACGAATTGGGTTCCGAATTAAAATGGGATGCAGCAGCCAAGCAAATTACAGTTGTGGATGATATTACAGGTAAGACCATCAAGCTGAAAAGCGGTTCCAAACAGGCTGTACTGGAAGGAAGCACATTAACGCTGCCACAAGCTCCATATACGGATGAATATGGTACGTTGTATGTTCCTTTCAAATCGGTTGCCGAAGCACTGGGTGCTACAGTAACCCGTAACAGTAATGGTGAGTATGTATTGAAACGTGACTAAAAAGACATTCCACATATCTGTGTCCAACTGCACCGCTGGTGCATGGAATATGCAGGTATAGACGCAGGAACCGGCCCGTTCAAGGGTCGGTTCCTTTTTACATATCCTTACGAGTCCAATCCGGGGTAAAGTAAGAATACATTCTCACAGAAGCGGTTTAAATAAGCGCTTACAGGTTTAAAAAATACCCTACTTTTGTACAGAAAAAATTGAGATAATCATAGTGTTGTTTCGCCATTATATATTTGCGGTCAGGTGCCACAGTGGAAATCACCTACAATAGGGGGATATAACGATGAAAGATATGGAACTGTTGAATTCTAGTGAGGGCCAAATTGTACTTGCTCGAATGTACGGTCAACAGCAGGTTGCAGAGCAAACGACGCGATATCAATCACTTCTACAGGCGTACCGGGAGCACTTCGGCGTTGGGGATATTGAATGGTTTAGTGCTCCGGGAAGATGCGAAATTGGAGGGAATCATACAGACCACAATCACGGGAAGGTGTTGGCAGGCAGTATTACACTTGATACCATCGCTGTAGCTGCTAAAGTGGAGGAGCCTGTAATTACGTTCTTTTCAGAAGGCTACAAAACGAAATACGTCATTGATTTAAATGACTTGTCACCACGGTCGGAGGATGACGGTACGATGCTTCTGGTCCGCGGTATTGCGGCTGGCTTGCTCGAATTCGGCTATCGCATCGGAGGATTCCGGGCTTATATATCAAGCAATGTGTTCTCTGCTTCAGGATTAAGCTCTTCTGCTTCATTTGAAATGTTGATCTGCACTATAATCAGTCATTTTTATAATGAGGGAGCGTTGGATGCTGTCGCCAAATCCAAAATCGGTCAGTACGCCGAAAATGGCTACTGGAACAAGCCGTCGGGACTGCTTGACCAAATGGCTTGCGCATATGGAGGATTGGTTGCCATTGATTTTGTAAACCCCAAGGAACCGATCATAAATCCAGTTCACTGGGATTTTCAAGAAAACGGATATTCCCTGGTTATCGTCAATACAGGCGGAGATCATGCTGGTTTAACGGACGATTACGCGGCGGTGCCCAACGAAATGCGTGCAGTGGCTCAGTCCTTAGGTGCTTCTGTTTGCCGTGACTTATCGCCGGAGGATCTGTATGCCAACCTCAAAATGGTCAGGGAAAAAGCAGGAGATCGTGCAGTGCTGCGTGCGTTGCATTTTTTTGAAGAAAATAGACGTGTCGATGAACAGGTGAAATCGCTGGAGGAGGGACGTTTTTCTGATTTCTTGAGGCTCGTCACCGAATCCGGTAATTCTTCATGGAAATGGCTTCAAAACGTATATAGAAGTGGGGTTAACCGGGAACAGGAAGTATCTGTCGCGCTTGCATTAACGGAAATGTTTTTGCAATCAATAGATGACAGCGCATGCAGGGTACATGGTGGTGGCTTTGCTGGAGTCATCTTGACGATTCTTCCCAATGATTGTGTTGACGATTATAAGACGTGGATCAGCGGAATGCTGGGAACTCCGGTACTCGTTGTCAACGTCCGTGAGCAGGGTGCCGTTAATGTAAGTGATTTGATTCATGCGGCAACGAAGGATTGAAAATGAAGCCAGAGTTGGACGGATCTCAGGAGTTATTGCGAATTGACTATACTAGACCGTTGAAGGCTTTAACCTCTGGGTTAAAGTCTTCGTTCTTTTTGGACGATGCAGTCCAGGCTTGCGGTATAATAGAGCATGGAAGTTTTAACGAAGGAGGTCCTATTCATGGCTATGTACCCGTCCTGGTCCTATTCACAATCTAGGGCCCAAACGTTCGATGAATGCCTACGCAAATACTATTATCATTATTACGGCTCGCATAACGGCTGGAACCCTACACAGGGCAGTGAAGAGCAGGTTGCGTTGTATCGGCTCAAGCAGTTGAGCAACTTATATATTTTGTTTGGGAATATTACGCATCAAATGTGTGAATCGGTCATACGTGGTTGGATGGAAAAAGGCGCTGTTCCACGTCCGGCGTACCTGGAGACAGCGATGAAGAACATGCTGAATGACAGCTACAAGGAATCGCTGCAACAACGTGAGCTATGGCAGCAAGACCCCAAAAATCGCATCATGCTCGCTGAAATTTATTATGATGACGAAGTGCTGCCGGAACGAATTGCCCGTATTAAAGAGCGACAACATACAGTGGTACATAATCTGTACCGTACTGCGGTTTGGCGTGAGCTACAGCAGGCTGAGGCCCGAATTGTCGAGATCGAGAAGTGGGATACGATGCTGCTTCATGAGACGAAGGTCTATGTCAAAATGGATTTGCTCTACCGCAGAGGTAATGGAGACATGGTTATCGTAGATTGGAAAACAGGTAAGGAAGGCGACTTCTCCGACCAACTATTTTTGTACGCTTCCTATGTGCAGGAGCACTATCAGCTTCCGTTGGATAAGATCGAGGTGCGTGTGGAGTATCTAATGACGGGAGAACATGAGGTGTACCGTCCCACGCAGGAGGATATCGACAAGGTCGTTGCCAATGTCGGGCGATATATCGAGGAAATGAAGTCCTGTCTCGACGATGATTATTATAATCGGCCGAAACCCGAGTCCTTCTTCACGCCCATGCCTTCACGCAGAGCGTGCGGCGGCTGTAATTTTCGGGAGGTATGCAAGTACCGCGCGGTATAGGATGGGATTGTGACAGGCGCAACCAATGCGGATGGAGGGATCACATTGAACAAAGGCGCCATGATAGGAAAAGGCATGAGTGCTGAGGTTTATGAATGGGGCGATCAGCAGGTTTTAAAGCTCTATTACGATGGCTATCAGCCTGAATGGATTCGATTTGAAGCCGAGATCGGCAGGGCTGTCAAGGAAGCCGGAGTACCTGCCCCAGGCGTTTACGAGATGTTGGAGAAAGAAGGGCGGCAAGGACTGCTTTACGAACGGATTCCGGGAGTATCTATGCTTGCTATGATTCAAAGCTCTCCGTATAGAATTTTGAGATATGCAAGAGAAATGGCTCGGCTTCATTGGAGCATTCATCGCTGTCCAACGACCAAGCTTCCTCGCCAAAAAGACAGATTGGAGCAAGCAATGAATGACTCCAAAGAATTATTGGGAGAGAAAACAAAGCTGATTTGTGAATTTATGGACACTTTACCAACTGGTAATTGGGTTTGTCATGGTGATTTTCACCCCGACAATATCTTAATGACGAATCATCAATCAATCGCAATTGATTGGACAAACGCTAGTATAGGAGACCCGATGTGCGATGTAGCAAGAACTTCATTAATGTTGCTTTCTCCGTTTAATCCACCAGGGACACCAAGAACGATGGAGCCTTTATTGTGTCTATTTAAAAGAATACTAAACAGAGCTTACCTGAATGAATATTGCAGAAGCTCCAATATAAAAGCTGATAGCATGAATAGCTGGATATTACCTGTAGCGGCTGCCAGGTTACGAGAGGGGATTTCTGGTGAGCAAGAGTGGCTACTGCATCTCATTAATCATCGGCTCCAAAACATGTAGGTACGCTTATACAATCTAGCCGGTATCATTACGACAAGCCAGCTTAAGAGTGTATGGCAAATCTACAATTCTCTCAAGTTTTGAAATCGCTTTCTAATTTAAGAAATACGAGGTATGATAAGGATATTATTGGAAAAGGTTAAGGAGGGATTGTGGAATATGACAAGCAGCACTAATACAGGACGCACACGTATTCTTTTTCAGGGAGATTCCATAACAGATGGAGGAAGAGGGCGGAATGAGGACGCGAACCATTGGCTAGGCCAGAGCTATGTGTATCTGATCGCAGGTGAACTGGGGAGTCGATTGACTGCTACGCAGCCAGAATTTGTGAACCGGGGGATTTCGGGGGATCGGGTTTCGGATTTGTATGCGCGTTGGAATGAGGACACGTTTAGCCTCAAGCCGGACCTGCTCAGTATTCTGATCGGAGTGAACGATGCCTGGCGGATCGTGGAGCAGGAGCCGTCCGGGGTGACGGACCGATTTGAACGAGCCTATCGCCACATTTTGGAGGAAACGCGTGAAGTGCAGCCTGATACCGGGCTGGTGCTGTGTGAGCCGTTTATTTTGAAAACGGGAGCTACCGAGGCACGATGGGACATTTGGCAGGAAAAAATAACGGGCTATCAGCGTCTGGTGCGTCAGCTTGCGGACGAATTTGGGGCCGTATTTGTGCCGCTCCAAAGCGTGCTGAACGAGGCAGCTACCAAGGCGGACGCCTCCTATTGGCTGCATGACGGAGTTCATCCGACAGCGGTTGGACACCAACTGATAGCTGATCAATGGATAGATATCGTGCAAAAGAGTCCGCTGGCGATTCGCTAACTTGGTCAACCATAGTCTACTCCTTGTCATTTTTGGGTAATACACGATTATGGACATAATGACTTATAGGATCTGTCCATCCAAAAATGAACGTCATAAGGGGTGCTTCTTGCTTCGTATGGCGGGGCAAGAGAGGGCTGTGGAAACTGTGAATATCATACTGGTCATTTTACTGATTGCGTTAACTGCGTTCTTCGTTGCATCCGAGTATTCCATTATTCGCGTGCGGGTATCCCGTATCAATCAGCTTGCATCCGAAGGGAATAAAAATGCCAAAGCTGTCAAAAATATTTTGTCCCGACTGGATGAGTATTTATCTGCTTGTCAGCTAGGGACCACGTTAACCTCGATGGCGTTAGGCTGGCTCGGGGAGTCTACGGTTGAAAAGCTGCTGCATCCGCTATTTGTGCTGGCGCATATTCCGGCCGGACTCACGGGAGTATTATCCTTTTTGCTGGCTTTTCTGATTTTGACGTATTTCGAGGTGGTTATCGGGGAGCTGGTGCCCAAAACATTCGCCATACAGATTGCGGAGCCGATGGCTTTGTTTTTTGCCCGTCCCATTACAATCTTCTATAAAATGACGTATCCGCTGAACTGGGTACTCAGCCGTTCCTCGCGTGTCATTACGGGACTTTTCGGGCTGAAAAAGGTTTCCGAGGAAGATGCGGCTCTCAGTGAGGCAGAGCTGCGTTTGGCATTATCCGAAGGATACCGCAGTGGTGAAATTACACCGACAGAATATCGCTACCTGAACAATGTGTTTGATTTTGACGACCGTGCAGCGCAAGAGATTATGGTACCGCGTATCCATATCCGCTCTATTTCTCATCTGGCAACGGTGGCAGAGTTTATGGAGCTGATCGAGGACAAGGTCTATAACTTTCTGCCTGTAGCCGAAAACGGGGATCGGGATCGTATTATCGGGATGATCCGTGTGAAGGAAGCGCTGCATGATTTGGCCCGAGGGCACAGCACAGGGAATACCACGATGGCTTCCTATATTCATCCGGTGCTTCAAGTGATTGAAACCATTCAGGCCCGGGACCTGCTGATTCAGATGCAAAAGCGACGTATTCCCGTAGCGGTGCTGGTGGACGAATATGGCGGCACATCCGGATTGGTCACACTGGAGGATATTATGGAGGAGATTGTAGGGGACATTCCTTCCTATACCGATACCGAAACCCCTGCGGCGCTAACCCCTCTCATTACAAAAACAGACGATCATCGTTACATACTCAAATCGCAAGCGCTCATTCATGAAGTCAATCGGCGTTTGGAGACGGATATTGAGGCCAGAGACGTATATACGATTGGCGGCTGGATGCTTTCAGAGCATTTTGATATCAGACAGGGAGAGAGTATGACCATAGGCTCATGGGAGTTTACCGTACTGAAAAAAAACAGTCACCAAATAGACACAATTGAAGCAGTCAAAAAAACAGCTAGTGAACAGGGAAATGACAATAATTCCGAATGATGGAATGGTTGAGTGCCTGAAAATCAATGGTTTAATAGGTGAAGAATGGCCTGTAAAGCAAGCAGCAGTGCGGTTTGTCCCTTTTTTTGATACGCTGATGCCTGTTACATGTTATTTTTGGCTGTTAAGGTGGAGGGCCTAAAGTCTCTCTATCTTTATGCTCATAAATAAGGTTGTCTGTGAAAAACACCACTAGAATTGTAGCAATTATATGGTAAAATGGAATCAAATTTGAGTTTTTTGGGGTGGGCTACATTACATGAAAATGTCACTAGGTACGAAAATGGTTGCTGCATTTGTCGCTATTTCTGCAATAACCTATGGAACAAGCGCTTTTTTTATTTTTGTACTCAAGGACTGGCTTGCTCAAGGTACACAGGAATGGCTGTATATCTCAATCATTCTGTTAATGGGCGTTCTGTGGAGTGGCATTTTGGGGTGGTTGATCTCCAAATTTCTCACACGTCCGATTGTCAGATTGGCAAAGGCGGCTGAGGAAGCCTCGGCAGGGAATCTATCCGTAGTCATTCCTGATCGTCGTTCAGATGACGAAATCAAGGTGCTTTATGATGCATTCCGGAGTATGATGCTAAACATCAAGGATATGTTTAACGAGATATCGTATAGCTCAAGAGCGACTTCGCAAAACGCGGAAAACCTTAGTTCGGCTATTGTACAGGCTACGACACAGATTGAGTCCATGACTTCGGTGGTGGAGGATATTTTGGAAGGCGTAGAGCAGCAAAGGGATGCGTCTGTCCAATCTATTGAAACAGCGGATCTAATGCTGGGCGATTTTAAAATGATGCGCAGCAAATCGGGCCATATGCTGGAACTGTCAGGCCACATGGAGCATTCGGTCGATTCGACGCAGACGGTATTTTCATCCCTGATGGAGGGAATGGGGGAGCTGACTGCTTCTCATGGCCGTTCGCAGCAGGTCATTGCACGACTGGAAAAGGAAGCTTCACAAATTGAAGCGATTACAAGCACTGTCAAGGATATCGCAGAACAAACTCATTTGCTGGCGCTGAACGCCTCCATTGAAGCCGCACGTGCCGGAGAAGAAGGTAACGGGTTTGCCGTAGTCGCTCACCAGATTCGCGCGTTGGCTTCACAAAGCACAGAATCGGTGCAGCAAATCAATGCCATCGTTAGCCGTGTGCAGTCGCAAATTGTGGAAACGGTACAATTAATGCACCAGCAAACATCACTGGTCAGCGCTGAGGCGGAACGGACAAGCTCTGTGGATCAGACGTTGAGTCGTTTGAACTCGATTGTGCGTGAATTTGTCGAAGGTATTCGCTTAATGGAAGAAGCTGTGACGGAGCAGACGAATCGGGTAGATCAAACCTTTGAGCAGATCAATCGTATTCAGCAAATGTCAGGGGCATTCTCGGAAGGTGCACACAAGATTTATACAGCCGCTCATGAGGAAACGGCTATTATGCAGGAAATTTCGTCTTCTTCCGAGGATTTGAAAGTGCTTACGAACAAGCTCATGATGAAAACTCGTGGAATGCAGCTGTAGAACGTGACGTGTCAGAAAAAGCAAATATAGCCGCTATACACCGGAAAACGAAGCAAAATGGTTCTCCGGTGTGTAACGGTTATTTTTTAATTTCAAAAAACTCACATTGTTTTCTGGGATGGTAGGCCAGATCACTGACACTGGATTGCACGACGATGGTTTGATCGTCAAAACGGATAATGACTCCGCCCGAACCAATCAACTGGTCATCCTGAAATATGCGGACACGAAGATGACGTTCCAACGCCTCGGTGAAATCCTGATCTGTCATCAAACGGCGATTAATGGGCATGAGGGTCTCCTTTGAATATGATATCTTTTATCATAAAGGCTAAGGTGTCGAACAAGCAAGAAAGAGAAAAAGGATAGAAGGGGGCTTTTGATGGACAAGCCGTGGTCATGGTCCTGGTTCGATGCCACTGCGCCGGAAGGATTCGAGGCTTTTACTTCTTCACATTGGGTGGCTGTACTAGGGCTTATTTTATGTACTTTACTGCTTTGGCTGACAAGGGGCCTGATTCGGTCGCATAAGTCGTTAAGCGAGGGTATTCGCTGGCTCCTGGTTACCATACTCATTCTGTCAGAGGTGACTCTGAATATTTGGTATGTGACCCAGCACATTTGGAATGCTGAGACGTCATTGCCGCTGGAGCTGTGCAGTGTGACGCTGCTGCTATCGATTGTGATGTTGATTTTCCGCAGTCGCTGGCTGTATCCGATCATACTTTTTGCCGGAATTGGAGGAGCGCTTCAAGCGGTACTCACGCCTAATTTGGCATACGCTTTTCCGCACTATCGTTTTATTCATTTTTTTGTGGCTCATAGTGCTATTATATGGGCTGCCTTGTACATGACATGGATCGAAGGGCTGAAGCCGACGTGGAAGGGCGTTGGGGGAGCGATGCTTTTCCTCAATGGCTTGGCGCTGATCGTTTGGCCCGTAGATGATGTACTCGGAGCAAACTATATGTTTCTTGCCGGAAAGCCGTCAACACCGTCGATATTGGATGTTTTGGGACCGTATCCGCTGTATATTCTGGCAGAAGAGGTCATTGCACTGTTATTCTTTTCTCTTATGATGTTGCTGTTCGAGGTGCTGCCTGGAGGCAGGCTGTATGCCCGCTTTCGCAAAGGAGCTGTGCACAGAGCTGAACGTCTTGGGGAAGATCATAGCACGGAGAAAACACTGCGTTGAGGGGCCAGTGATTTCCTCCTCATCCGCACATAAGCTAACCTGACTCGTTATTCCAATACCTCTGATTGATGATGGTGAAACAGTATGTGCTGCATTTCTGTCTGTAAGTCTGCATTTCACGGAATTTGCGAAGTATGGTAACATAGGCGAACCAGCAGGAGCATATAGCGAAGAAGACGGGTAACGGAGGTGGATTCAATTGAGCTATAACAGAAATGACGGGACACAACCAACAGAATCTATAGCACTGACCGGAAAAATAAAGCCGTGGGCGTTGAGCGGCCCCAGTATTCAAATAGATCCGTTATTTCCCTACTACGCGAACCGTTCGCGGGACAGTATAGCCGATGAAATCGCCCTTGCAGGCTACCGGACCGTTCATTATTTTGTTGTGCGTGAAAATGAAGTAGATGGGGCGCTCGTTGCCGCCTTTCAACGCAGGAAAATCGCGGTATGGGCGATGGTGCTTGGCAATGGTTCCTTTGGCGTGTCACAGTTGCCGCCAGAGTGGAAGGGATGGCGCATGGAACTGCTGCGCGAACCGAATGACGGGTTTCAGCGGCTTTCGCATTTTGCGCAGGAATATGTAGAGTGGAAAAAGAAAGCCGCTGCCCGGCTGGTCACCGATATTCCGTTCGACGGGTTCGAGGTGGCGGAGCCTTATTTCCCCGAATGGAACGGGCTGCGCAGTGGAGTGTACGGGGATATAGGTCCGCATGCCCGGCGGGCCTTCCGCGAGCGCAGCGGCGAGGACATTCCGGATTTCCGCGACAAGCATGCCCGAAATTACTACCGGAAGGTCCCGAAGCTGTACGCGCAGTGGGTCGATCTGCGCGTGGACGCCGTGAACGCGCTGATCGGCGAGCTGGTGAATGGCGCAGGTGGCGTGCGTGATGTCCGGCCGGACATCTGCGTGGCGACGTGGTCGCTGGCCGTGAACGGACGCGGCGATGTCCCCGGCCAGCTACGGGAATGGCAGGGTCTGGACGCGGTAGCGATGATCGGGTGCGTAGCCCCGGATATGCATGTGCTCCAGACCCATTGGCCGGACTGGATGCGCCGCCGCCTGCCGCCGCATTATATTGGCGGCTATGCCCGCATAGCGCAGGCGGTACGTGTCGTTTATCCGAATCTGCCCCTCGGGGTGCAGGCGGATATCGGTTCACTCGCGAGTATGGTTCGGGACCGCGAATGGACCCGGCGGTTTGGGGCTACCGCCCTGGAGGGCGGTTATAACACCTGGACCGCCTATGAATACCATCTGGGCGGCTATATGTACGATGAGCCGCCCATCCCGCTCCGTGCGGAAAGATCGACCGCAGATGAGGTAGTCGTTTCTTTCAGCAAGCGGATTGCCGTGCCGTCTGTGAATGAGCTGCGTGTCTGGAGCCGGGAGAGTTCGACTGGTGCAACGGGTGATCTGATTCGCACAGGCGGGAACGATTCATTGAGGCCATTAGAGCTTGTGGATGCAGCGGCAGACGGTAACCGTCTACTGCTACGTATATGTAATTTGCCGCCGAGGGCGTTCAGCCTGAGACTTGAAGGGGTACAGGATACACCGGAGCTATGGCTGCTCAAGGGAAGGAAGGCACATCACAATCTGCCGGAGCATGAAGTGCAAGTTCTTTAAAATTTGGGTAATAACATCTGTTCAAGAAATAAAATGTAGTGGAGTGAACAAGAGTATGTGGGATTGGGATTATTTGATTCGCGTTATGTTCGCTGGCTTGTGCGGCGCGTTAATCGGCTATGAACGCAAAAGTCGGATGAAGGAGGCGGGCATTCGCACGCATTTCATAGTCGGTATCGGTGCGTCGCTCATGATGGTAGTATCCAAATACGGTTTTCAGGATCAAACAGCTTGGTCGAACCTGTCGCTGGACCCTTCCAGAATAGCGGCACAGGTCATTAGCGGCGTCGGATTTATCGGCGCAGGGATGATTTTCACACAAAAAAATAGAATCAAAGGTCTGACCACTGCCGCAGGTATTTGGACTACCGCCGGGATTGGTATTGCTGTGGGTGCTGGTATGTACGGGCTTGGCGCAGGGGTAACCCTTTTTATTTTGGCAGCACAGTCTTTGCTCCATAGCCGTTTTTATCAGCTTGCTACTCCGTCTACGCGGCAAGTGATTGTCCAGGTTGAAAATGAGCCGGGCGTACTGAATCGGATTAAAGAACTGCTGGAGCACAAGAAGCTGACTATTCACAGCTTTCACGCCGAGCGCATCAATAACGGCGAGCAGTTGATTATTCATATGGTTTTAAAGCTGTCCCGGTCAGAGGGGACGGAGGAGTTGTTGTCGTTGCTTCAAGAGATGGAGGGTATTCGTTCGGTAGAGACCAAATCCAATTAGACGGCTGTACTGTTCATACAGTATGTCTTTCAGTGCCTCTTTTGTCGAACGTTGACGGTCCTTGAAACAGTAAAAAAGCTTTAAAAATAATGATTGAAAACGCTTCCTTTTGTGTATATACTCTTACTACATCACAGAGGCAGCACCAAGTAAACATTACTGTGAAGCACGATAAACATCTTTGTATAACATGAAAAACGACCCCATGCATATGCACAGGGCCGATAAGATCTTACTTTACTTTGACTGGAGCCGGATATTTCTTACCCAGCGTGTCCACGGTTACTTTTTTCATCGTAGCTGGTTTGATCGGTTTATCATTGCTGTCACGCTTGGAGTTCACGATGGCATCCACCACGTCCAATCCAGACGTTACTTTGCCGAAAGCAGCGTATTGACCATCAAGGTAATCCGCATCGGCAACCATGATGAAAAATTGCGATCCGGCTGAATCCAGATCCGCTGAGCGGGCCATGGATAGTACGCCGCGCGTGTGCTTGAGCGTGTTATTGACACCGTTGCTCTTGAACTCGCCTTTGATGCTGTAGCCGGGGCCGCCTGTACCGTTACCCTGTGGGTCACCGCCCTGAATCATGAAGCCGGGGATGACACGATGGAAGATCGTACCGTTGTAAGCGCCCTTTTGCACCAGGGAAATGAAATTGTTAACCGTGTTCGGTGCTACTTCCGGGTACAGCTCAAGTTTAATCTTTTTACCGTCGTTCATGACAATCGTGACGACAGGATGGGAAACAGGTTTGCTTTTGTCTTTAGTCGCGGCAGGGGTTGTACTGCTTGTCCGGCTTGCGGCTTCAACATCTGTCGCTTTTGTGCCGCATCCAGCAACCAGCACGAGCATGGTAGCCAGCAGGCACAGCATATACCAGGGACGTATCGTTTTTCGGATCATTTGTATTCCTCCTGAAAGGTTGGATGTGTAAAATCCTAAATTATAGTTTGGGACAGCGCAGAGCACTTTTCCGTTTTCTATCATACCTTTTTTTGTGGGGATAAGGAAATACGGGTTTGAATTCCGTATTCTTGGCCCATACTGCTGCTATTCCCAAGGAAAGGGGCAGAATCATGGTGGAGGTAGACAAAAAGCTGGCTAAAGGTCTCATATGGGGTATGGCGTTCAGTCTGCCGGTTTGGGTAGGGGTGCTATATTCGGTACAACACATCCGTGACTGGCTATAATATAATCAAGCGTGGAGATAGGCCAAAACCGGGATGGTTTTGGCTTATTTATATTTGTGCCAGTCCAGATTGCTGTTATTCAGCAGATGCTCGAAGTTGTTGTCCAGCTTCTTCTGTTCTGCTTTTTTTGCTTCGAGGGCACGCTGCCGTTCGTCTTCCTTACGTTTATCCTGCTCTGCCTGGGCTTCATTGGCCTGAGCCTTGAGCTTATTCAGCACGTCCTGACTCAACAGATCCTTTAACGTTGCAGGTTTGTCCTGAGCCGCAGGAGCAGGGGAAGACGAATTTCTTTTTTTAGCCATGTCATCAACTCCATTCCATTCCATTCGATTATATCAGCTTCTGCATGGTTGTTCCACGGCTGAAGAGTAAGGTTTGCTGTGGACTTTTCAAATTTAGAGGTTAATAATGGAATGAGGAGAAGGGACGTGTAGCATCATGCATCTATATTGGAAGCGAAACCTGGTCGTTTTGTGGATCGGTGTATTTTTTTGCAGCATGGCCTATTCCGTATCCATTCCGTTTTTACCTATTTTTCTGAATACGGAAATGGGTGTGACCGATCATCTGGAGCTGTGGGCTGGGATCGCCTTTGGGGTTACCTTTTTAGCCAGTGCGCTGATTGCCCCGTTTTGGGGTTCGCTCGCAGATAAGTATGGACGGAAGCCGATGCTGATTCGTTCAGGCTTTAGTCTGGCGGTATTGTATTTGATATGTGCCTTTGTGACTGATCCGTATGTGTTCGTAGGGGTACGGCTGTTTCAGGGCCTGCTCTCCGGGTTTATTCCTGCCGCCATCGCATTGGTCGGAACGGGTTCGCCTGAGGATAAAACGGGTTATGCACTCGGCATTATGGCAACCTCCGGGGCGACGGGCAGCATCATAGGTCCGTTGATTGGCGGAGTGGTAAGCCATTATTACGGCAATCGAAATACCTTTCTATTTTCTGCGGGGCTTGTGTTGGTCTCTGCGCTAATTGCGACCTTTGCCGCTAGAGAGGACAACTTCAAGGGAACCAGTACCCGCTCGCATGTCCGTGATGATATCAAGGAAGCTATTGCTAATCGGCCGTTGTATTTTTTGCTCATACTGGCTGGATTGAGTACCTTTTCCGTCATGATCCTGGAGCCGCTGATTACGGTGTATGTTCTGGAAATGGGAATTGACCGTAGTCGAGCGTCTTTAAGCTCCGGAATTGTATTCTCAGCTGTAGGTATTGCGGCTGTGCTGATGGCTCCCCGCTGGGGACGGATTGGTGGCAGGATTGGATTTGCACAAGTGCTGCTGATCGGGCTGATTGGTTCGGGAATCGGCAATATTTTGCAATTTTTTGTATCGAATTTTATCGGCTTTGGTGCGCTTCGGTTTGGTTACGGATTGTTTTATGCGTCTGTCGTTCCGGCTATTAATGCGATGACTGTGGAGGTTACCAAACCGGAGTTTCGCGGACGAGCCTTTAGCTTGAATCAGTCAGCGACACAACTGGCGATGATGGCAGGGCCGCTCATTGGCGGCTTGCTGGGTAGCTGGATACCGATCCGCTGGATCTTTGTGTTGAACGGTGGAATGTTGCTGGTTGCGGCGTTGCTGCTATGGGTGAAGGGAAGGGGAGTTTTTCACGCCTCTGCCCCAAATAACGCAACGGATCGGGATGTTCGTCCTGCCGGATAGGTGTATTGTAAACAACGGTTCGATGTGCATGAACATATTTAATTGCAGACCTGCTCTTTCAGCGGGTCTTTTTTTGTTTGATAATAGATAATTATCCCAAACCTTTACTTTTAGTAAACTTATTCATAACCCTCTAAACTAAGGATACGACAAGGAGGGTTATATAATGATAAGGGACGACATTTTGCGACAACGGTTGGAGAAAGCTCGACAAAAGCTTTATGTTTTGCAAGCAAAACATGGTTTCAGTCACTCCAGCGTGCTCAGACAATCTATGATTCTGGACAAGCTCATTAATCAATATAACCGCCATTTCTATGTGAAAGAAAAAAAGCCGACTGCATGAATGCAACCGACCTGGGCGAGAAACATGGTGAGGTCACTCGCCCTTTTATTGTGGCACATCGTTATATATTTTAGTTGAAGCCTTAGTATTCGGAAATAGCGTTACCTTTACCTCTTTTACGATACCCCCTGCAAAATTCACAAAAAAGCACGATACATACCGTTCGTAATATGATCTATTATAAAATCTACAACCTCATTTACAGAAAATTGTGGTCCATTTTCATAAAGACACTCTCTCATTTTTTCTTCAAACAATTGCTGCATATCCTCAAAAACATATAACTCCGTGTTGCGGTTCCATAATGTAAGATACCATTCTTTATGGTCATACATGAATTGTAACTGTTGGACAAATGAACTTCTATAGGTATCAATTTTATTGTACTGTAATCTTTAGTAAAGGTTTTCTGCTGAATACAGACCATGAAACTTGAAAATCATATTTATCAACATGGAGGGAAATATAATGAGAGAAGCAAAGAAAAGCTATCATTACACCCGACATGTTCGAATGGACAATTCATCCTTCTATCTCCCCTGGAGGAATTGGTTCTGTCCATAGAGTAGAAGAATGGTTTCCAGCAGATTTTTTACCTGAATTATATAAAAAAGAAAAGCTGGGGAAATAACGCTCCAGATCACATGAAAGTAAACTTTTCAGCCCTTTCGCTTCGCAGGAGGAAGTCGGAAGGGCATAGTGTTGACTCTTGTAAGAGTCAGAGGACAACAAGATATATTCATAAGAGGCGCGTAAATCGCGTCTTTTTGTTTTAAGGATATATGTTCTTAACCCTAGCGAAAGATGAACAAAGAGCATGAATACTATTGTGCTATTTGCTGCTTGGTTGCTGTGCACTGAGCAGGACACCTAGGATAACGACCAAACCGCCAATGATTTGTCGCCATGAAATGGTTTCCTGCAACAATAGAACAGAGAATAATACCCCGAATATGGGTACCAGGTTCATTAAGGAAACGGAGCTACTCGGTGACAGCTTGATTAATCCGTAATTGTAAAGCAAAAATGCGATAACGGAACAGAACACGCCCAGATATATTAACAACATAAACGATCCCGTTGTCGGAGCTTGCCAGCTATCTTTTTCAATGAGTGCCAAAGGTATAAAGAAGATGCTGCCTGCAATAGTTTGATAAAAAGATAAAGTCACGGGCGGATATTTGTCCACAACCTTGCGCGTCATGAAAATATAAAATGCCCACGCAAAACCAGTTCCAATCAATATTAAATTTCCGATCAGTTCATTCTTTCCATTCGAGCTTCCGCCTACCGAAGTCAAAAAATATACCCCGATCATAGCCAGTGCAATGCCGATGATTTTATTTTTGGACAGTTTCACTTTATATATCATGAGTTCAAGCAGCGATGTAATCGCGGGATAGGAGGCGACAATCAGTGCTGCGTTGGAAGCGGTGGTCAGGCTTACCCCTATATTCTCCATTGAAAAATAGATAGTGATCCCCAAAACACCGCTAAATGCAATCATAGCTAAGTCCTTTGGCTTAATTTTGACAAATTCCTTTCTTATAAGCAAAATAATACCCAACACGGCGGAGGCTATCATAAATCTGGATAGTCCCAACGTAAGAGGGGGGAACGTGGTATACGCTGCTTTTGTGGCGATAAACGATGTGCTCCAAATCAGCAGAGCCAGAATCGTAGCGCTGTAGTAGATGCGATTGCTGTTGCTGTTGATAGCTATGACTTTGTTCAAGCGAAATCCTCCCTGACATGATCTCATATCAAATAAAATATTAGTAGTTACTAAAGTAGCTACTTAGGTGACTACTAATAAAAAAGATAGTGCGTATATCGGTTTTTGTCAAGGGGAAGTGATATAGTAAGGTTGAACATGAATTTGAGGAGAATGCATCATGAAACCAAATGTATTAGAAATTCTGCGGGATCTGAATTTTACGGAATATGAAGCTAAAGCTTATGTGACCTTGCTGGAAAGCTCTCCACTTTCGGGATACGCTGTGTCATTGAATTCCGGCGTGCCAAGATCTAAAATTTATGAGGTTTTATCAGGGATGGTTAACCGTGGGGACATTATGGTCAGTCAGGATAATACACCGCTATATGTACCACTCCCGCCCCATGAATTGATTGCCCAGAGAAAACGCAAAGCAGAGCAGATTTTTAATGTAGCGCAAGAGACATTGGAGCAGTATACAGCATCGTCCCAAAACAGAGAGAATATTTGGAATATATCGGGTTATGAAGCCATTATAAGTCGCATCAATGAAGGGATTAAGGGAGCCAAACACCGAATCTTAATGGAAATTTGGAAAGAGGATGCCGAGGTGTTCAGAGCTGCTTTAGAGCAAGTCGCCCGGGAAGGCATTGAGATTTTCATTGTAGCGTACGGAGATCTTAAATTTGATTTCGCCACCATTTATCACCATGATATGAGTGAGGAAATTACGTCCGAAATTGGGGGACGGTGGATTGTACTGAGCGTAGATGACCGGGAGGTTGTAGCCGGTATACTTTCGCTCGGGGATGACAGCCGTGCTGCATGGACGATGCATCCGGGGCTTGTGATGCCGATCACGGAAGTGATTATTCATGATGTTTATATTATGGAAATCATGTATGAGTTTCGTGAAGAGTTGGAAGCCAAATTCGGCCCTAATCTTAACCATCTTCGCAATAAATTCGCGATGGGTCCGAATGGCAAAGGATATTATGTCCCTTTACCTGAAAAGAAGGCTTAAAAGCGAGTATACGCTGGTCCAAAATGCATAAATAAAGGCCCATGGAGTGATAATTCCATGAGCCTTTTTCATTGGACGTTCCGTCTGTTATTTTACAGTTACAATCACACGTTGGTAATGTTTTAGCTGATGCTTTCCATTGTCCTGTACTTCTGCGATGATATGAATCGTATTTCCGGACTTGGCATCCGCGGGAACTGTAAAACTTACTGCATTGGTATCGCTGCCTTGCAAGTCAATCGTATTTAATTTCTCGCCTTTAGCTACTTCTCGATGGAGACCAAGTTGCAATCCACTACCCATTTCAGGTTTAACTGGTGCCGGTTTTACTTTAGAATCTTCATACGTATCGGCTTCAAAATATCTCCACCATTTATAGGTTAATGGATCGCCGTCCGGATCTGATCCTTCTGCATGCAGTGTTATTTTCTCTCCGGGACTAGCTGCTACATCTACGCCTTCTTTAATGCTTAAAGTTGGATTATGATTGGCATCTTTATAGTCGGATGCAATCGCCCAATCTGCACGAGCTGCAAAGTCATTTTGAATATCATCAAACCATCTCATCAGAGAATATTCCGCTTCAAATTTTTTCGTATACACATCATAGTCTAACACGGTATTTCTAAATAATTTATCGTTAACCACACCGAAACGACCTCCCCAGCCACCATAGGTTGGGTTTTCCATACTCCGCAGACCGTTATCAATCAGATAGAAGAATGATGGAGAGTCTCCTTCAGAGATAAAATCATATTTATCATATTGTGGATTTTTCTTTAAATAAGCGTCACTGCCTCTTTGTTCTTCAGGCAATTCACCTGGAATCATTTTTCCATCGCCCATCAAAGCGTACATATCGAGCAATTTGCCGTGGCCATTTTGGATATTCTTGAAGTTCCAATCCCCGTGTAACTTGCTGTTTACTTCTTCCGTGTGCATTTTCCAAGCGTATGCAAAATGCCAGAAGTTAGATTGATCATTGATAATTCTGATGTCCGGCCAATTTTTTGCGATGTATTTATTGTAGCTGTCATCCTGATCCAAAATGATATAAAGAACGAGCTTATCGCTCACCTTTTTTTGGATATCAGCCCATTGAGCTGTATTTTTGTATTCGTCCTCAATGGATTTTAAAGCTCTGGCTGTCGTATTTGTGCCACCCCAGGTTTGTACATATAAATCTCTTTTGTCATCATCCAGGAAGAGATTTTTAAGGAAATTAGATCCTTCTGTTTCTTTGTCCATCTCACCTTTGTATGAAATATTGCCTATCTTGGTCACGCTCTTAATATATTCAGGCTTGGGATATCCTTCGGCTTGTTTAGTTAGATTAGGGTAAATTTCTCCATAAGCATCGATCATATCCGTTACCCATTGAGTTCCAGTCCATCTGAATGGTTTTATGCCTGCTTTTTCATCACCTGCATAATGGTACACGGAACTGGTCAGTACGATACCGGACAAGTCCATTTCATTAGAATAGAGGAGGAAGCGAATAACCGAATTCATATCATCGACTTCTCCATCGGTCGTAATAACGGTTCTAGCCTTCGTCGCTTTAGCTTCCACTTTATTGTCCACTTGTTCTTTGGCTGGAGTAGCTTTTTCATCCTTTGCAACAGCAGGAGCTTTTCCGCCGCTACAACCGCTGATGACCAAAATACATATCATACCTAATAGAAAAACGTTTAACCATTTTCTTTCTTTCATTTTCTTTTCCCCTTCCTGAACGTACACATGATGTTTTCTAGGATTAGGACTGTGAACACAATTATGGTTTTATATCTAATTTTAGGTATAAAAAAACCTAGATACATTATGCGTCAAAAAGAAATTGAGCATACATGTATCTAGGTTTTGCCTGCATTATCAGTCACAATCCTGATTAGATGTTACATCATAATCCGAGAAAATGAAAGCGATTTATTTCACTTTGAACAAACCGGACTCTTTTACTTCGGACATGAAGTTGTGGAATTCAGGAATATTCAGCTGTTGCTGGGCATCGGACAAAGCGACTGCCGGGTTCGGATGGACTTCCACCATGATCCCGTCTGCTCCGGCAGCAAGTGCGGCCTTGGCACAAGGGGCGAGGATGTCCTTACGTCCTGTGGAGTGGGTCACGTCGACCAGAACAGGCAGATGGCTTTCCTTTTTCAAAATCGGCACGGCGGAAATGTCCAGCGTGTTACGTGTCCATTTTTCATACGTACGAATACCGCGTTCGATCAGCATCACTTGCGTGTTGCCACGGGAAACGATGTATTCCGCAGCATGAAGGAACTCTTCCATTGTGGCTGCAAGTCCGCGTTTGAGCAGGACCGGAGTTCTGGTTTCGCCGGCAGCTTTGAGCAACTCGAAGTTATGCATGTTACGCGCACCAATTTGAATGATATCGATGTATTGGATCGCTTCCTCCAAATGTCTTGGATCGACGATTTCACTGATTGTAGCCAGTCCCAGCTCATCGCCTACGCGTTTGAGAATTTGTAGACCCTCAACACCCAGTCCCTGGAAATCGTATGGAGATGTACGCGGCTTGAACGCGCCACCGCGAAGAATCGGAACGCCCGCCTCTTTCAGAGCTTCACCGACTTCACGAGTTTGCTGGTAGCTTTCCACCGAGCAGGGACCTGCGACCATAACGGAGGCTTTGCCACCAACGAGCGTGTCCTTAACCTTGATGACTGTGCTATCCGGCTGATTTTTGCGGCTAACGATCAGATGCTTTTTGTGTTCTTCTTTTTGATAGTTCAGGGAAGCCTTGAAAATATTTTTGAACAACTGGCGGATCGTAGCGTCGTCGAACGGTCCGCGGTTAGCCGCGATCAGTTTGTCCAGCATTTGTTGCTCGCGCACCGGATCAAAATCAGGCACCCCTTGAGCTTCTTTTAATTTACCAAGTTGTCCGGCCAGTTCAGCACGCTGCGACAGCAGCTCCAGCAATTGCAGGTTGGTAGCATCGAGCTGTTCCCGCAGCAGCTCCAAAGAATTTTCATTTGTCGACATACATAACATCCTTTCACGAATAAAAATTGTTTTTTCTGTCAATCCATAGAT
Organism: Paenibacillus sp. LT-B23; assembly: GCF_059417685.1. NCBI lineage: Bacteria > Bacillati > Bacillota > Bacilli > Caryophanales > Paenibacillaceae > Paenibacillus > Paenibacillus sp. LT-B23. Next base: position 116,175 of record NZ_JBSQBM010000016.1, read on the forward strand.
CTTTTTTCAGGAAATAACACAAAAAGGCCCTCGCCGCAAGGGACGAATGCCGTGGTACCACCCTAATTACAGAAGTATACATACAAGTCGACAGCGTCATTCCAGCCGACAGTAGCTACTTCTGAGCTTGATGCCCGTAACGGGGGCTTCCGGAAACCTCTAGTGCAGATAAGAAATGAATCCTTATGCTGGTTCAAGGCTCGACTCGGGAGTGAATTTCAACGCGGGATTTCGGTACGCTCTCAGCAATTCGTACCTTTCTGTGGAAATCCGGGTAGACGTTTACTTATCTCCGTCCATGTCTTTGTTCATGTGATTCAAAAGAGTTGACCTTATTTTAAACAAAGTAGGTGCAGAAGGCAAGACCTGTTTGTCAGGTTCGGTTCTCGCCCGGTTTTGAATCGGTTATAATGTGAACAGCAACGGGAATCCCTTGCCATCTAAAAGACGTTATGTACAAGGAGGAATTATGAGCAAAATCAGAGTGTCGGCGGTTCAATATCATTTGCATACGATTGATTCGTTTGAGGAATTTGCCCTTCAATCGGAGCATTATATCAAAACAGCCGAGGAATTTGGTGCGGAATTTGTTCTGTTTCCCGAGTTTTTTACGACCCAGCTCATGTCGATTGGTGACAGTCAAGGCAAGGCCCTGACCATTAACGCCCTGCCGGATTTTACAGATCGTTACCTTGAATTATTCACTTCATTCGCCCGCCGGACCGGGATGCATATCATCGGCGGTACCCATGTGGTGCAACGAAACGAACGTTTATATAATACGGCGCACTTGTTTTACCCGGACGGACGCGTAGTCACACAGGACAAAATTCACATCACACCGACTGAGGTGCATGAATGGAATATGGCTCCCGGTGAGGGACTCAATGTGTTTGAGACGTCCAAGGGGAAAATAGCGATGCTGACCTGCTATGATATTGAATTTCCCGAAATCGTACGCATGGCGAAGGCGAAGGGAGCAGATATCATTTTCTGTCCATCCTGTACGGATGATCGCCACGGCTTTTACCGGGTACGGTATACAAGCCACGCCCGAGCGGTTGAAAATCAGGTGTATGTGGTTTTGACAGGCACGGTAGGCGCTTTGCCTACGGTTGATTTTATGCGGGCCAACTATGGACAGGCGGCAGTCATTACACCGAATGATATTCCATTTCCGCCACGCGGCATTATGGTGGAAGGTGAACTAAACAACGATATGATCGTCACCGCCGATCTGGATTTGCAGCTATTGTATGATGTACGCGAGCGCGGCTCAGTGACCACATGGCGTGACCGCCGTACAGATTTGTACACAGACTGGAGCTAACGAAAGGAAGGGCGTCATGTATCGCAAAGAATGGCTTGTCTTTGACGAAGATCGTCCGCTGCGGGCGGTCATCCGTAATTATTCGATAGCCGATTATGAGGGGCTGCTGCGTATTCAGCAGGAGAGCTTTCCGCCCCCCTATCCGCAGGAGCTGTTGTGGAGCCGGGAGCAGATTGCCAGTCAGGTTGAGCATTTTGCAGAAGGAGCGCTATGCGTGGAAATCGAGGGGGAACTGGCCGGCTCGGTGACCAGCCTGCTGATGCACTACAACCCCGAGCATCCCCAACATACGTGGGAGGAAGTCGCAGATGACGGTTACATCCGTACCCACCGTGAGGACGGTAAGGCACTGTATGTTATTGATCTGGCTGTCCGTCCCGCATATCGCCGACTGGGTCTGGGCAAATGGCTTATTTTTTCCTTATACCATCTCGTCATCGAGCGCGGATTGGATCGTTTGCTGGGCGCGGGACGTATGCCGGGTTATCAGCATCATGCAGACCAGTTAAGCGCCGAAGCGTATGTAGATGCCGTGGTATCCGGCGAGCTTAAGGACCCGGTGTTAACGTTCCTGCTTCGTTGCGGGCGGGTGCCTGTTGGTATCATGCCTGATTATCTGGATGATGAACAATCGCGTAATTATGCGACCCTGATGGAATGGAGAAATCCATTTCATACCGATCACTAAATCACTACATCCCAAAATAAAAAAAGGAGTATGCCATATGGAATATCATCGCATTACTCATATTGAAGATCCGCTGTTTGCGAGCATGCATCAGTTAATGCAGGAGGTATTCCCACCGGAGGAAGTGCTGGAGTACAGCTTGTGGAAAGTACCGCTGGAAGACCCGGGCATCCGTGTTTTTGTCGCCGTACAGGACCATAGAGTGGTCGGTGCAACCGAATATCGCTACTATGAGGATTTTAATGTCGCCATGACGGACTTTACGATCATTGGACAGGCGGGACTCGGTATTGGTCGTTTCCTTTGGAAGCGTCGTCAGGCTGATTTGCATTCGCTTGCTCAGGCCAGCGGACAGCGGTTGCAGGGGATGTTTGCGGAAATTTATGATCCTTATCGTGGCAATGATCATACCTTTGGCGGCGTCAAGCCGATGGACCCGTATGTGCGACGTGAGGTGCTGTCTCATCTGGGCTACAAGCGGCTGGATCTGGACTATGTACATCCATCCTGGAATAACGATGGTGTCGCGGTAGAAGGGCTGAATCTGGGCTATATGCCTGAGGATGACAGCGTAAACGAGGTGAGCGCAGCGTTAGTGGCCGCCTTCCTGCGCCGCTATTACACGGTGTTGTCGAACAAGCCTGCGACATGGAATAAAATGGTCGAGGGATTGGAAGCCCAATTAACCGTAGCGCTGCTGCCTTTGTAACAAATACACATACAAAAAGGGTACTCCAAGCCAGCCATTCATCATCTGCGTGGCTTGCGAAGGCACCCTTTTTGCATTCCCATATTTGTTCCCTGATCATGTCTGATCCTTGGGTACGGGCATTGCCGATGCGACTCCTCGCGGATTGTCTTCGACAAGGTGCTGCTCGGTATCATCTGTATTTGACTTGTCCGCAGACCTGCGGTCGTCCTCTTTCACAGGATTCAAGGCTTTGTAACGTTTATACGCCATATCCGCCTGAGACATAGGATCTTTATACATATGCACACGTCAACTCCTCTCGGTTATATACTTTATTACCCTTTTGGAAGGCTCGATAACCGCTCGTCCTCGTCATCCCCATCGGCACCATTCAGTAAATCCGTGCCATGTATAAATTCCGCCGGAGCGGAAGGGTCAACAGGGCTGTCCGGGGATACATCATCGGCATCTGGAACTTTTTCCAGTGGAGTATCCGGTCCTTCGGTCAGGTTTTCCCAGTTCGTTTCTGCATTTTGCAGGGAAGGCTCAAAATCGTTGTCATGAAGCTTATCGTTTATATGATCACTTTTTGCCATCGTGCTTCAGCTCCTTTGTTCGTTGATTGCTTATTTCGACCTTACCCAAAAGGCAGAACGACTAAACCTGGGGTTAGTGTGTCTGTACGAGGTTGAAATCATGCGAAATCGGAATGTTGCCATTCCTAATGAACGTTTTTTTCGGTAACTGCTGTGATATGATAAAGAGGATATGGAGGGATAGGAATTGGAATGGTATATGTTTGGTCCGATGATTAGCCGTATCCGAGTAGGACAAAAGGCATCTACCCCGGGATTTTCCCGTATCCTGATCCGACGTCCGGAAGGCTTATACTGGTCAGGTGGCAGTCAGTCTGGAAAAGTGGTAGAAATACGCGATTATTTATTTTCGGATATTTGGACGATATATGAGGATGAAGAGTGCGAACCATGGATTGGCCTCAGAGAACAGATGGAGCCACGTGAACAGGACATGATCATAAATCAATATGAAGATTTGACAAAAAATGAGTAAAAAGAACATGATACCCTTCTTATGAAGAAGGTATGAACATCATCGTATAGAATAATATTATTTCAGGACGTTGAAAAATGATAAAACGTATACAAGCTTGTAATCCTACTATGTAACTTTGAGGTGCTTAACATGAGGCTTGTGCCCAAAGCTGTCGCCGCTCTGCTGGCGGTCATTGTAATACTGTTGTCGATAGGCCTACCCGCCTATGCGGCTAAAACGACCCCGGAAATGAAATACCGAATACCCTCTTGGGATATGAGATGGGGAGTGGAAGGGGAGGATGGATCACTCGATGAGGTGCGGGACCCAAGCAAAGTTTGGATGCATATTAATGATGAATCAGAGTTGCCCAAGCAACCCGCGAACACCGGCTCTGCCTGGATTCGTATTCGGCTGCCATCGCTGATTGATGAAACGCCGGCGGTGCTTTTTGAAAATATTTATGGCAGACATATTACGCTGTATAAGGACGGCATCAATTTTTACGAGTCCTATCGCGGGTACAATTATGAAAACAATCGCATTCTGATCCCGCTTAGACCGGAAGACGGTGGTAAAACATTATACATATGGACGGAAAGCAGCAAGAACAGACTGGGCATTATCGGAAATGTGATGACTGGTGATTATCGTGAGTTGCTGGGGACCTTGGTCAGAATGGATGTTCTGGATATCGTACTGGGCAGTACCTTTATATTTATAGCTCTGGTGCTGCTGATCTGCTCATTTTTTCTGTTCCGTCCGAGCATGGCAATGTGGCTGTCCCTAAGCGCAATTGTGCTGTCTATTGGTTTGATGATCGTGACGTATTCACCTTTCCTGTATACGTTCTATCGCAGCTACGGCAAGCTCTATTTACAGCTTTTTGATGTAGGAATGTTTATTCTCCTTCCTTCACTAGCCTACTTTTTTGAGCAAAACATAAGTTCAATCATCCTGATTCGCAAATTTAGAAAAGTGCTGACATTTTACTCTTTGTTCTGCTTTACGATGATGATTGTAAATTTGGGAGCACAGGAACGTTTAAACGACGTATATTATTTTTTCAGTGTATCCGTGCTGAGCGTATTGCTCGTGGCTTTACTCGTATTGCTGGTGTTTGCTTCGGTTCGTATGGCGATCAAAGGGGATCATGAAGCGATCATTTTATCGATAGGCTTTGCTTTTTTCGCAGTCATTTGCATCGGTGAACTGACCTGGTTCTTCCTCAGGGATGGACACTACAATATGTTTCTGTGGAAATGGGGCGTGTTCGGCTTTGTGCTGGCGCTGATAGCGATTTTGGGCAGAAGGCTGGCAGAGAAGCATAAGCAGGTCGTTCGCTATTCCAGAGAGCTGGAGATGTTCAATAATGAGCTTCAGCGTTCGGAGAAAATGGAGATTATTAGCGATCTGGCTGCATCTGTGGCTCATGAGGTACGCAATCCGCTTCAGGTTACCCGTGGATTTCTCCAGTTAATGAGCAAGCAGGAGGATGGTAAGAACAAAGAATATCTGCATATCGCACTGGAGGAACTGGATCGGGCTTCCGCGATTATTACCGATTTTCTGACATTTGCCAAGCCTGAATTTGAGCAAACCAAAACGTTGTCTATCCTGAATGAGTTTAAACATATTGAAGGAATCATTAGTCCAATGGCTAACTTGCAAGGTGGCAAAATTTCTTTGGATATTCCCCAGGAAATCAAAGTGCGCGGGAATTCCTCCAAGTTCAAGCAGGCGTTCATCAATATTATTAAAAACAGTATTGAAGCGCTGCGAGATCAAGGGCATATTCATATATGGGCTTATGTAGAGAACGGAGAAGCTGTTATTCATATTCGGGATAATGGCGAAGGAATGGACGCTCAGACTTTATCGAGACTGGGCGAGCCTTACTTTTCCAATAAGACCAAAGGCACAGGTTTGGGCATGATGGTAACCTTTCGGATTATTGAGACAATGAACGGCAAGATATCCTTTACAAGTGCAAAAGGGGTGGGAACAGAAGCGACCATCCGCTTCCCCGTAGCCGGATAATATCCGGCTTTTTGTGCTAGGGAAAACGGAAGGAAGTTTGCTGAACCCACCCGCATGGTGTTTAAGGAATATAAAACAAGTTTGCTACAAAAGCCAATTTACCACATAGAGCGTGGTTTCTGGGATGAAGCGAGCACGCCGGAAGGGTCTGGAGGAATGACCAGATAAAACTGATCGGCTGTTTCCTCTAACGTTTTGATTTGGATATGATCGGGGATCACGACTCCTAACACATCACGAATTGCTGATTTGGGATCGGTCATCAGTTTTTCTCTGAAACTGGCATCCTCCCACGCTTTTTGAATGACTTGTGTTTGAAGAACTTCAGTAGCCACCAAAAATCACCCTCTCATTCAATTGGTTATATTTACCTAGTCAGTATACCACGAAAGTCTCATCAAAATCTAGCATTATTTCATATTTTTGGAGAGCCAAAAATCCAGGCCACCTCTTCGCAAATGCGAACGTCCGGCTTCAATCTCCGTCGCTTCCTCGCCCAGCTCTTCTGCGATCGAACGTGTGAACATACGCAGGCCGGGGATGTCCGGCTCCAGATTTTCCAACTGCTGCACCGCTTGATCAGCAATACTTACGTAACTGGCAAGCGCGCCGCGTACATAAATCGCCTCCCGAATCTGTTCCGGTCCAAGACCTTCTCGATAAGCGGTCTTCTGCTCGGCGCTGATATGGGACAAAAGGCAGTTGTAGCTGTTTTCCTCCAAGTCCTCCGACCAGTCGGCCCAGTCATCCGACATTTGAAGTACAATCAGCGCTGTATCTGTCATGTCCGTAATGATCTGGATCAGGTCGGACCGTCCTGCGAGCAGCAAAGCACCCGTTCCAGCCATTTTTAACGGACTGGCTTTCAGCGCCACCTGATGTCGTTCCCCCTGAAAATAGTCCTCGGTTCCCTCGGATGTCACACTAACGGCCCATTCACCGATATACGTTCGGGCATACGTCCAAAAAGGCGAGGACGCGGCAAAAAGGTCCCGGTATACGTCCAAGCATTCGGTATAGAACAATTGGCTTAAGGCGAGTTGCGTTTTGCGGTTGTCTGCTGCTGTGTCCATCACATCGTCCTGAATCAAATAATGAGCCATGACGAATACGTTGCCTACTGATAGCTTACGGCAAATTTCGGGAGCCAGCCCGGTGAGTTCCTGCAGCCAGAACGGAAGCAAATAGCATATGTAGTTACGCGTGCTGTCTTCCCGTAACGGATTAAAACGGGCCAGATATTCCAAGCCCTGACTCTGAAATGGAGCAGGAAACGCGGCTGTCCGTTCTTCCGCTTGACGAAAAACTTTTTCCAATTCATCTTTGTATGCAAAATACCATTCCATCGCCATCACCTGCATCTCTTATGAATATTTTTATAGCGATTTCTAGTTGTTACCCGCCATTATATAAGAGATTGCGATATTGCAATATTATGTTATTTTTACATTAAGAATTATGTAAAAAGGATATCGACAACAATCCCGGCCGGGAAGATCCCGCCGGGATTGTGTTTTTTAAAAATTAGATGATCTCCAAATAGTCAATATAAGCATCCCATGTCCCATCATCGGCTGTTACAACAAGCTCAATCTCTTGATTTCCGGTTCCATGGCTGACATTGTTTAAAGTATAGACCGCAGGACTGCTCCCGCCGAAGTAGAAGGTACCCTTCGTTTGTCCACCAATTTTCAAGTCAACTTTGGCCATGTTGGAATTATTTGAAGCACCACGGAGTGAAAAACTATGGGTGCCACTGGTAAAATTCTGTGTGAATTTCACTGAATCATTGTTGGAGTATAAAGCCACTCCGTGGAACGGCGAGCTGATATTTGAAGTGTACTGACCGCCTTTGGTCATATTCTCTGCTTCCACTTTTGTGCCTGTGTTTGGCGGCGTTTCGCCGTTTCCGCCATCAGGCGCTACCGCCCGGCCATTGCTTGGTGAGATCATACCAGAGCAAAGGTTACGGTTTTTGAGGTTCTGTGCAATTTGTGGAATCGCTTGGAGTGTAGTCTGGTACTGATCATGCATCAGGATCACATCGCCGTTTTTAAGTTTGCCCGCGGCAGCTACAATCTGTGCGGTGGAGGCGCCGTTCCAGTCTTGGGAGTCAACGTTCCACAATACTTCGGTAAGACCGTTTTGGGTCTCGATGGATTTGAGGGTTGCGTTGGTCTCGCCATACGGAGGACGGAACAACTTTGGTGCCGTGCCAGTAATGGACTGTATCGTTTGCTGCGTGCGTGTAATTTCCGATGACATCTGCGATGTGCTCAGTTGTGTCATATGCGGATGTGACCATGAATGGTTACCGATCCACATGCCCGCTGCTTGCTGGTCACGTACAAGCGAAGGATTATTCTGCGCGTTTTGTCCAAGATTAAAGAGCGTCGCGCGTAAACCGTTTTGCTTCAGAGCACTAAGCAGCGCTTTGGTGTTAGAGGGATTGGGACCATCGTCGAAGGTTAACGCCACATAACCGCTTGAACAATCAGCCGCAAGCGCCTGGTTGCTCGAGATCACCAGCGAGCCTGTGAATAAAGACAAGGTGATTGACATAATCGCCGTCCATTTTCCTGCTTTAGCTATAGACAAGGTTGTACCTCCTTAACAATTTTAATAGATAGTAAGGTTAGTTGATCTCCAAATAATCAACATAAGCATCCCATGTTCCGTCATCGGCTGTTACAACGAGCTCGATCTCTTGGTTTCCGGTGCCATGACTGACATTGTTTAGAGTATAGACGGCAGGGTTGCTTCCACCAAAATAGAAGGTCCCCTTTGTTTGTCCACCGATTTTCAAGTCAACTTTGGCCATATTGGAGTTGTTCGAGGCACCACGTAGTGAAAAACTATGGGTGCCGCTAGTGAAATTTTGCGTATATTTCACCGAATCATTGTTGGAGTATAAAGCCACTCCGTTGAACGGCGAGCTGATATTTGAGGTGTGCTGACCGCTTTTGGTCATACTTTCGGCTTCTATTTTCGTACTTGTACCTGGAGGAGTAGTCGTTCCGCCGTCAGAACTGCCGCCAATCGTAATTGTATTACTAGTTACATTGGCACTCCCACTGCTTTGGTATCCCTCTACAGTAAGTGAAGTTTCATACATCTTGCCCATTTTCATGCCCATGCTTTCCCACTTTTTGAAGTGCTCGCTAACCGATATGGTTCCGCTTGTGCGTTTGGATGTCCGGACACTCCAATACTGTTGAAAAGTTGTTTTGTCTCCTTTAATGGAAGGCTGGTCAACCCGAGTGGTTTCATAAATATCATATGTTCCCCCGTCAACGGTAAAAGTGCCCTTGGATGTTGCACCGGGTGGACGCCAGCTTCCCCAGCTATCGACGATGTAATATTCTACGAGCGGGTTAACTGCCCATCCATAGACGCATAAATACGAATTACCATTTGGCTGGTAGTTGGCACTGTAGTTTACGGAAATATTTCCGATTTGCTGGTGTGTCTTGGTCTCGTCGAATTTCTTGCCTTTGCGGAATAATGCATTTCCAATGTTACTCCACTGGGCACTGAACGCACCCCCATTATTAAGAGTCATACTTGTGTTCCCGGAATCTTTCCACAACTCATAGTAGTAGTTGTCATGGGTACCGGTTTGGTTTGAGGTGATCGTTGTTGCCGCCTGTGCATTTACTGCGGGTAAGATAAGCGAAAAACAAATCAAAATTGATAAAAATAACCGTATTCTTTTTTGTTTCATTGACTTTCCTCCTTATGTGTAGTTGCGTGTAGTCTGACTATGATGCAGTGCATTCTGTAGTAGCTTGATACAACATTTCTTTCCAAAAAATTAATTGTAATCGATTACAAAAAAATTTTATCATATTTTCCTTAATATTTTCCCTGAAAAATTTCGAATTATATTGTAGAAAGTTTAGTACTTCATTTTTACTTACCCTACAGGATAAGGTTTCCGAGGAGCGCGTACAGATCGAAGATTGGGGTGTAACCGTGATAGAAATGTTCATGAGCTCGTATTTTCCCGGTCTTGTGATTACTTAACAGGTGAAAATACGAATAAAAATAGCGGAAAGAGAAAATATTAAATTAAAAAGGGTGAAAGAAGGGCCTGAATATGAAAAAACAATGGAAATTAATCACTGCTACCCTGTATGGAGGGATGATGATGTATGGGACTGCGGGTATCGCCGGAGCTTCCGGTACTGAACCGGGTAACCAGCTGCAAGCTCCCGTTCCCAACGCTTCAAGTCAAGGAGAAGCCCCACAGCGGAATGCTGAGCCACAGGGCCGTCATGAACATGGGCATGTTCACAAACATGGACACGGCAGAGGACCTGGCGGCTGGAACCACCATTTGAATGAGAAGGTCGCCAAGCTTCTGGGTATCACTCCTGCCCGGCTAGAGAATGAGCTGGGACAAGGAAAATCGTTGGTCGATATCGCCAAAAGCAAGGGCATCAAAGAGGAGCAACTGATTGATAAGCTGAAAAATGAAATGACCGTTGATCTGAAACGGCTGGTTAATCGCAAAGGCCCGATTACGTTTGACCGAAAGTCTGGAGCACCGCATGAAGCGCAATTGAAGCAGGAGTCAGGGACACCTTCAACCTCGGTTCACAAAAACTAGAAGCAAAAAGGGTTTATCGTATGCGACACCAGAAGATATGAGTACAGATAGAGCAGAACATGTCTATGTAAGCTAAATAACCAGTCGCATAAAATCAACCAGCGACTGGTTATTTAGCATTACAAGAATATGAATTGAGCGGTACCTATAACAGCTTTTTAAGCTGGGAAATACGGCCTTGGGATACGCCAAGCCATTTGGCATAGTCGCCTTGCTTGGCTGTTGGATGCTCACGCATGAGTCTTCTTAGTTGTGCAGCCCATTTTTTTGAAGACGACCGATTTGCTCTTTTTTCTTTGTACGGTTCCTTAACAGCAGGAGCAGGAATTTGACTCACACCTATGTTTCCTTTCAGGTCGAGTATGCATTTTTTACATAAAAATGAATCCCTGAAATAGGTTAAATCCTTAACCGAACTGCACAAGTTGCAGGCAACTCCAATATACTTCCGCATACTCAAAAATCCTGTTTCAACATCTAAATAAAATTCTAAAGGATCGCCAGCTTTAATACCCATAGAGGCCCGCATTTCTTTAGGAACAACAATCCGGCCTAACGTATCCAAGGGACGTGTCATACCTGTATTTTTCAAGTGATCTTCTCCTTTTATTTTCTTAACAGGTCACCTACCTGATCGAACATTTTTGGTATGAGCTGACTTACACGGGCTTTGGATGACTCTTGAGCATATATCTACAGCTTGTACATATAAGAGAACTCTTAAAGTAACTTAATCCCTCGGTAGATTGACAAAACTTACAAGACTGACCAATGTATTTTTTTAGGGATAGGATACCTTTTTCTTCATCTGTGAAAAATTCTATAGCATCGTTTGCACTAATATCACAGGTTATGAGTATTTCTTTGGGAATTACGAGTCTACCAAAAGCTTCTAAATTTCTTGTCATTTTTGCGGCCATCATCCAATACTCTCCTATTAAAAAGATAAAAAGCAATAAAATAAAAGCGTTTATTGTTGTTCCAGAAGATGGTATTATCATGAATAGAAAAAATATTAACTATACTATAAGTTTTCCAATTCATTTTTTGTTGAAATTTGCACTAATTTAAAGTTCACGCTGAAAGGGTGGTTTATCCATGGAAATCACACCTACGATACAGGCAGAAATTCAAACCTATCTAAAACGAAAAGGCTTAACTATGACCGAGTTTGGTCGCATTATTGATTTGAATGTAGGTACAGTTAGTAGCATTGTGACGGGCAATCGTTCTATTTCTGTTCACCAATTAGATTGCATTACTGCGGGAATGAATTTACCACCAGATTATTTTTACGAACGTTACATTGAAGAGTGCATTGAAGAATCTCCACTCAACTGGAAAAAAATCAGCCCATTCCTATACCGATGCATTGAGCTAGGGCGACTGGACTGCTTGCAGCGAGTTGTAACTCTGTTGTTGGATAACCCTAGTTATCCGCCGTCGCTCTTTGAAGTTGCAGAAAATGTGTACAAAGACGGCTACAATGAAGCAGCGGCATACCTGTACAAAAAGGTGGCTGAAAGTGAGAAGCACCAGCATTCAGAGCGATTGGCGATCTGCCAATATCGCCTGTTCCAAATCAACATCGGACAGGATCGGGCTGTCAATCTTCAAGCTGCCACCGAATTTGCCCCTTTTGTGGATCGCTTGGACGAGATAGAGCAATTAGATGCTTTAAAAGATTTAGCAAACGTATACAGATCATTAAGCCTGTGGGACAAGGTTCAAGAATTTGCATATCAAATGGGTCAATTGGGAAAGATTCAATATAATTTGGTTCATAATTCCAAGCGAAAAGGAACAGAGCCGCAAAAAAAGCCAGTTAGACCACTTTTTACTTACATAACGTATTCTGAACTACTGTGTGCTAATGCTTGCGATGCAAAAGGAGAACATGAACAGGCATTAGAACATATTCGTGGTTATGCTGATTTAAGTTGGGTAAAGGAGAAGGATCCTGATACGCTTTATTGGAAGAGACAATATCAGCAATGGGCTAAAATTAATACCTACGTAAACAAACTTATGTCCGGGGATATAAGTGTTCTGCCGGATTACGTAGAGCATATGGCTGCCGAAAAAGAGATTTTTGCTGAGCTACTGAACGTCCTAGAAGTGGCTAACCGATATAATGTAGATGTGGACCATATCCTTCAGCGCTTTGAACCCCAAATAGCAGCTTATCAAGAATCGTCATCTTCTGACATGTATACACAGCAGGTTTTACCAGGAGAATACGTTCGGTTCTGGTACAAGATGGCCAAGTACAGTCTAAATAAAGGTAGATATCCATATGGTTTCAAATGTCTGCTAAATGCATGGGAAAAGGCTGAATTCATTAATAAAGGAATACTTTCGCATAATTGTGCAATGTTATTTGAACGATTCAAAGCGTATGCCGTTTCTGAAACCCGAGATCAGTTACAAAGTCTATGGGAAAAAATTGATCAAAAAGATGGTTTTCTTCTTGACGGTAACTAGCTTATTGCTGGTATTCGCAGTACCAGTGCAAGTTGGAAATCCAAGCTCAAACACAATTCAAACTTAAGGACACATTGGTGGATCTTAATCCAAGTAATCATCTTCATCTTCATATTCATTACACTGGACCAGCTTATTGCTGGTCTTTTTTTGTATTATTTTGTAATTTTTTGGCTCAAAAAAGGATATGAGATATTTGTTCATTACCTCCTAAAATGAGATTCATTAGGAGGGATGCAGGATGAACAGGGATGAAACATTAACGTTAATTCAACAGATGGAACACGCCAGACAACACATGCATGATCTTTACGAAGAGTATGGCCTCGGACACGCTTGTGTACTTGAGCAGTCTATGCTTTTGGATGAACTGATTAATCAGTACAACCGTATGTTTCAGACCAAGAAGCAATCTCACTATGTGTTGGGTCAAATCATTGACAAAGACGATGCTATATTCAGTCCATCCCCCCGTTCTTTTTATTGAAACTGTGACTTCTCCCTCATAACGTTTATCATTATTCAATATAATGACTTATTTTAAAATAAAATACATGTTCATGGAATAATATGTTAATAAGTTGGGGTGATGCATACTTTGCATTCGCAATAGTAGCCAGGCTGAATACCTGCGATGGAAGGTGTACCAGTCAATAGGCTCCGTCTTTTGCATTCGTGTCATATGTCTGTTCTGACTGATAAAATAAAAGCTATTGTTTAAAGCGATTGGTACGACTGTCCAAATTTCTATTGAAAAACTACAATGAAAGACTTATAAAGTAAAATGAGACATAAAAATGTAGAAAGTATAGCTGCTAAATGATACTGCTGTACTTTTGGAAATTCTTTATTAGTCATATAGCAAAATTGGAACTTATACATACTGGGAGTTGATTAATAAAGACCATTCCTGTCTTGGAAAGAGGTGGGCCTTAATTGTTGGCAAACCGCTTAACGACGCTTGATCCACGATGTAGCCGTAGCCTTTCCACTGCTCAAAGGCAGCTGAGTCCAGTACCACAGGAGTTGAAATTTGCGGGCTGTATCTTCAAAGCCTTGTTCCTCAGCTACGGCTTTCACTTTGGATTCTCTAAGGATAGTTGGTAGCAAGTTTTGAAATAAGGTTCACTGTTTCATGAGGGTCGCCTCTTTTCGGAATGGTTGGGTGGTACTTTCCATTACCCGAAAAGGAGACTCTTTCTATCCTATTTTTGGTTTTACTTGATTTTGGACGTTTATAGGATGTTGATGTGTATTTCGGATAAAGTAATATCCTGCTTTGAGTGCGAGTGATACACCAAAATTTGGGAGATGATAATGTGAAATACCTGTTAAAGACTATTGCAAGTTTATGTCTCATATTTTTATTACTTGTCGGGTTCTCTCCAGCAACCACTTATGCAAATGAAGTAGATATTGACTCACCAGTACCATTTTCAAAATCTGTGGAAAATCCTAAAACTGTGGTCAATTCAAACGTTTCCTCTGAAAAGCCTTCTACCTCAATCACAGATGCTACATATGATAATCTGTCTTCTACAGTGAACTTTTGTTATGACGAAGGGCAACGTACAAGTAGCACTATTGAACCTTTAAGAACATGCACAGGGAGTGCTGGTACTGTTCGTTTGGTTTATACTGCTGGAGATCGTTGGGATACAGGTTTAATTTTTTGGTCTGTCGATCCAAAGTTCAGCGTTTTCTATCATTTTGAGGGAACAATAGAGTTTACCAACGCTGATAATGGTGGGTATGTAGCGGATTGGGACATTTCAGCGACAAATGTCGGTGGTTTGTCTGTAAGCGATTCGTTCTACCCTAAACTAAGACCAGGTAGATATGAAGCGAAAATATCAGGCTTGGCTTGGGATACAAATAGACAATTTACTAGAGTAGTGCCAAACTGTGATATTACATTCACAGTCTATTAATAAAAAGGCATTCTGTCCTAAAATGGACAGAATGCCTTTTTCGTTTTACACAGTTAAGTTCTCATTTACCATTTCAAAAAATTTAGTCAGACCACTGTTAGGCCATGAAAATCCGATACCTGTCCTTTCTAATTCCGCTGGTTTATCAGGGTCAAAATTTCTGAACTGCTCAAAGTGATTACACTCAAACGTTCTACTATCTGCTATAAATTCTTGTTTGCTGGAAAAAGGATAATGAGGAAGTTTAAAAGAAACTACATACCCTTGTTTGAATGACGTAGGTTCAAAATAAACAAGCAGATATTCCTTGGTTTTCCGATACTTCAAACCATTAAGTTCCATAATTTCATCCATAGTACCACTCCTTTATGGTTACTTTTACAAAATGGAATACTTGCATATACAAATAGCCCCAAGCCCGAATAGCTCCTTCTGCATACACTTACCTTACATTTTACAAAGCCTATTCGCAATCATAAACTGATCCAACAATCGACCACGAATAATTCAGTAAAGGTAATGGATGCAAGGAGAAAGGGATATGTACAGCGAAAAGCTTCCCCGTACGAATCCCTTTTTCCATTAGCCAAGCTCCTGTGTGTTTTTGGAAGCGCGTTTGGAGGAAAGCGGCTGGAACCGAAACGGCCAGGTCAAGCGCTGTCTGCCTTTGGAGCCGACAATCCAGTTGCCTCCCGGTAGATGGGCGAACAGCCAACTGATGCCGAGAGAAACACTTGCCACGACGGCAAACGTAATCAGTGTCGCCGTAAAATGATGATCGCCCAGTGAAAGCGGGCGGGTGAAGTAGGATATGAAGGCCAGCACGAGTGCATGGGCCAGATATCCCCCGAAGGAATAGCGTCCGATCCAGTTCAGCATACGGCGGAACGGCTCGGAGCGCTGGTCTTTTTGCAAATGGAGCAGCAGTCCATATAACAAAAGCAACTGCGAGACAATCAGCACAAAGGTACTTGGCTTGAGGTAGGTGGAAATATTGAGATTGATCGTATTGCCCGACTGGATCAGCATCGTGTGACCCATGAGCATGAACAGACCAATAAAGACAAATACATTCCACGGTAATGTCTGCTTAGCCAGTCCCCGCCACGTGTCCGTCATATAGGCACATACCGCGCCCAGCATAAAATAGAAAAAGTACATGACAAAGTTGTAGGTGCGGTAATCCAGCAGAGTCTGCCAAAGGGACGGTAACTTGGGGCTCCATGTAGACATGTCATAGTAGGACCATTGCAATAGCAGAGCATAAGCCGCCGCTGCTGTAAGCATCACAGTCAGAACGAGCTGTTTTCGTTTTTTGGTGCTGTAGCGTCGGAGAAACGTTTGCACATGTCCGGCCGCTTTTGCAAATAAGGGAAATAAAATATAAAACTGAAAAATCATCACCACAAACCATAGATGATATCCGCTGACAGGTATAATCATTTCCTCGAACATGCCCTTGTAAAAATAAATATTTCCCCACTGCGCCGTCGACCAGTTCTGGTTACATACCCAATAAACGACCGTCCAGCAGAGAAATGGAACATAAATATCTCGAAACCGTCTGCCAATGTAACGGGGATAGCCAATCGGTTTGTTACCATTATAAAAAAGCAGCGCCGCAGACAGGAAAACGAACGTCGGTGTGCCAAATCGTGTCAAATGGTACAGCATTGCGAGCATAACGGAATCCGGCTGCTGGATATCGCTGCGATAAATATATTCGCCAATGCAATGCTGAAGCACGACAGCGAGGTAGGCAAGACCCCGTAGTTCTGTCCACTCCGCGATACGCGGCTTGCTCATCCATATCACTCCTTTTCCAAAAGAAATCGTATATCTTCTCCATAACACAATTGTAGGTATTGTAACGCAGGAACATTAGTGCAGGATTAACGTTACCTGAAAGTTGGAAGAGTGAGAGTAGTTCCAATTTGATATGATTGCGTTTACAATCTAAGTAAAATCACAGAATTCACAACTTGAGGATACGCACGGAAGAGGTGGGAAAATGAAAAAAACGCTACTGGTATATATGCTGCTGATTGCGGCCTTTGCGCTTTATGTGTTCAGGTATGAACAATCCGGGCCGTTGAATGGCACTTGGGAGGAAAAAGGACTGCGCGGCAGCATCGGAGAAACGTATATCATGATTACGTTCCAGTCCGGTTTGGAGTATTGGAAAAGCGGGCTTAAGGGCTTTGAGGATGCCGGGGATGCCATGGGCGTGACCGTGGAGTATCGGGGGGCTACCCGTTATGATGCGCAGGAGCAGACGACAGTGATTGAGCAGGCGATTGCCCGGAAGCCCGCAGGGATTGCGATTTCTGCGATTGATCCGCACTCACTGATCCCGGCGATCAATAAGGCGTTGGATGCGGGCATTCCTGTGGTGCTGTTTGATGCAGGAGCACCGGGGAGCCGGGCGTATTCTTTTTTGGGAACCGATAATTATAAGGCGGGTGTGACCGCTGCGGATAAAATAGCGGAGCTGCTGGGACGGGAAGGCGAAGTAGCTGTTCTGACGTTACCCGGTCAGCAAAATCACGAGGAGCGTTCCCGTGGCTTTCGTGACACCATTCAGCGGCAGTATCCTGCCATGAAGGTGGTGGAAGTGGCGGATGGACGCGGTGACGCAATGGTATCCCGGGATGAGTCGCTGCGGCTGATGAAGGCGTATCCGAAGCTGGCAGGAATTTTTGTGACCGAGGCGACGGGAGGAACAGGTGTCGGTGAAGCAGTGTTGAGCCAAAAGAGCCGTCGTCCGTTGAAAATCATTTCTTTTGATACCAATAAAGCGACCCTGGATATGATCCGTGGAGGTACGATCTCGGCGACCATTGCTCAGGGAACGTGGAATATGGGCTATTGGTCGCTTCAATATCTGTTCCATCTCCATCATCATTTGACGATTCCGGCTCCTTCCTCCTCCGGTGACAATGCCCCGCTGCCCGTTCGGGTGGACACAGGAATATCCGTTGTTACACGGGCGAATGTAGATGATTATTATGCGAAATGATGATCAATGGAAGCGTATACGCGCATGGATGGATCAAAGGATGCAGCGTTTGCGCTTACGCAATATGCCTTTGCGGTATCAGCTTATGTTGTTATTCCTGTTTTTTGGCATCGTACCTTCACTGGGACTAGGTCTGCTGGTCAACTGGACGGTGGAACGGATTATTGAGCGGCAGGTGGAAAACCATACGATGCAGCTCATTGGCAAGGTAAATGAAGCATTGGATACCAAAATGGAAAATTTGCAGAATATGACGTATCTGATTGGATTTAACCCGGATATCGGGGAGTTTTGGCAAGGACGGACGCTGGCTGACGGTCACACGGGTAAGGTAGCGCAGTCGGTTACGCAGGAGAAGCAGCAAGGCGAGCGGGAACAGGATACGCTGTATGGGATGAAGCAATTTTTGCAGGGTTTTACCACGTTATATCCCGAAATCGCGGGTATTCTGATCGTGAACGGACGCGGCGAGTATATTAGTAACGAAATGTATGCTCGAAGCACGCACAGCCTGACCGAAGAAGACTGGTATAAACAGGCGGCTCAGCATGCAGGTATTTTTACCGTGCTGGGACAGCCGAGCCATCGTAATGTGACCACTCATGTTCGGTACAAGGACAGTGAAATTGTGTCTGTTGTCCGGTCGGTGACGGATTCGGAAACTGGACGTGTGCTAGGCGTGATTATGATTGATCTCAAGCTACGGGCCGTATCGCAGGCCGCCAGAGATGTAACCTTGGGCAAAACCGGGTATCTAATGGTGACAGATGCGGAGGGACGTAGCGTGTATATGCCGGATATGCCTTTGATTGAGCGCATTCCCCCGGAATGGTTCGGCACAGGTGACAGCGGGATGTTTACCCGTGAAGCCGGAGGAAGGGAATTACTGTTCATGTTCCGGGCTTCCGAGTTTACGGGCTGGAGGACGGTGGGCGTATTCCCGGCGAGGGAATCGACACTGGAAGTACGACAAATTCAATTCTACGTCGTCTCCTTTGTCTTCATCGTATGTCTGTTCGGGCTGACGGCATCCTTAAGGCTGTCGCGTTCGATTGCGCAGCCGATTTTCCGGCTGATGTCCTATATGCGGACAGCAGAGACAGGGGATCTTACGGTTCGCCAATGGAGTGACCGTGGGGATGAAATCGGGATGCTTGGCAGGAGCTTCAACCGGATGCTGGAGCAAATTCGCCGTTTGATGTCGCTTAGTGAGCTAAGAGAGCGCCAGAAGCGGGATGCCGAGCTGCGTAGCCTACAGGAGCATATTAAGCCTCACTTTTTATACAATACTTTGGATACGATTCATTGGATGGCTCGTAAAAACGGAGGAGATGATGTGTCCGACATGGTAGGGGCGCTATCGAGATTGTTTCGCCTCGGGTTGAGTAAGGGGGATGACTTTATTCCGCTATGCAGTGAAATTGAGCATATATCGAGCTATATGCAAATTCAGCAAACCCGGTATCGGGACAGACTCCGCTGGGAATTAAACGTACCCGAGGAGCTAGGAGAGCTGTTCGTGTTGAAGCTGATGCTTCAGCCTGTGGTGGAAAATGCCATTTACCACGGCATCAAGGCCAGACGTGGTCCGGGCACGATTGGGGTAGAAGCGCGGATTGAGGGAAATAAGCTGCTGCTGACGGTACGTGATGATGGCGCAGGGCTGACGGTGGAACGGTTGCGGGAGCTGAAGGGTTTGCTGGAAGCGCCGCTGGAGGCGATGGAAGGGCAACAGAAGCCAAGCGTTACCAGTGCGAACGGCAGAAGCTATGGCATGCTGAATGTACAGGCGCGTATACGGCTATCTTTTGGTGAGGAATATGGAATTGTATTGGACAGTGAAGAAGGAGCAGGCACCTGCGTTACGATTGTTCATCCGTTGCTGCGGGATACGGCACAGTTGAAGAAGTCTCATGAAAAAGGAGCAGATCAGGATGACGAGATCACAGACCACCGGCACCTCGACAACGACGAGTCTGACGGACAAGGCCATAACAGAAGTGACAACGATGACGGCAAAACGGTACACAAAAAAACGTTATCAGGTGCTGATCGCAGATGATGAGCCGATCATTCGAGAGGGCATACGAGATTGCGTAGACTGGGCGGCTCTCGGCATGGAGGTTGCGGGTGAGGCGGAGGATGGCGAAGAAGCGCTGGAGCTGGCGGTACGGCTTGGCGTCGATATTTTGCTGGTCGATATGAATATGCCGTTCATGGACGGCATTGAGCTAATTCGACGGCTGCGGGAAGAACGCCTGGAATGTCGTTGTCTGATCATTTCCGGTCATGATGAATTTGCTTATGCGCAGGAGGCTGTCCGACTTGGCGTGGAGGATTATATATTGAAGCCGGTAGATGCAGGGCAGCTTCACGCTGCACTGTCGCGACTCGTTCAGCGGCTGGAAGAAGAGCGCAAGCGTGCTGCCTATGTAGAACAGGCCGCCGGACAGATTGAGCGGAATATTCCGCTGCTGCGCCAGCGCTTTTGCCTGGAATGGCTGGAAGGACAGAACACGGGAAAAGACGTGATGGAACAACTGGCGTTTTTACGTCTTCCATCTCGGCCACCCGTTCAGATCGGCGTTGTACGGTGGCCTGCGGCAGAGGCGCGGCAGACGATTATGCGTGAGAATGACCGCCAACTGTTTCTTTTTGCCGCTGAAAATATCATTGGCGAGTTGCTGGATGGCCTGCCGCATGTGTTGTTCCGCGATGCAAACGGGCTGATAGGCCTATGTCTGTGGCAGGAGGCACCCGAAGCCCTCGGCGCAACGATGGAGCAGGCTATCGGGCGCTACCTGAATATAGCGGTTCATACGCATGTGGAGCGAAACGCCGGGGGCTTGGAAGGCGCGGTTGATGCGTTCCAAGTGTGCCGTGATCGTGTATACAGCGAATCGCAGCTATCTCCACTCGTGCGTCGGGCGCGACAGCTTATTCAGGAAGGCTTCGCAGACAGGGAACTGACACTGGAATCCCTCGCCTCACGTTTACAGGTATCCGCCGTGTATCTCAGCCGTGTGCTCAAAAAGGAGCTAAACGATAGCTTCGTGACCCTCGTCACGCGCGCCCGTATCCGCAAAGCAGTGCAACTGCTCGACTCCACGACGTTGTCCATCTACGATATAGCAGAGCGTACCGGATACGACAGCCAGCATTATTTTAGCACCGCTTTTAAAAAGACCATGGGCGTGTCCCCTGTTCAGTACCGAAAAGGCGGTGGAATTAAAGAAAATACGTTGGAGTAGGAATTATTGGAATGCGGAATTTGTCCCACACTGTCTCATAATGAACTGTGCTAAAAAATGTGTGTGTAATCACACCTGCGCGTTGGGGGGTCTGTTACGCTGTGGATAACGAACAAATATCTATCAATATTTGGAGGAAAACGATATGTTTTGTTATCAGTGTGAACAGACGCCGAGTGGCGGGTGTACCGTAGTTGGGGTGTGCGGCAAGAATGAAACGATAGCGAGCTTGCAGGATACGATGATTTTTGCGTTAAAAGGTATTGCGGCCTATGCGACACATGCTCGTCAGTTGGGCTATAGCGATCCAGAGGTGGATCGTATCACGCATGAAGCGTTATATATGACCTTAACCAATTCTAACTTTAATGTACAAGAGCATTTGGACATGGCGATGAAGGTCGGAAATGCAGCCGTACGGATTATGGATGTGCTGGATCGCGCGCATACGGATCGTTTTGGCATTCCGCAGCCGATTACCGTCAGCCAGAATAAAATTGAAGGTCAATGTATCGTAGTGACAGGACATAATCTGTATGCACTGGAGGAGTTGCTGCGGCAAACGGAGGGTAAAGGCATTAATATCTATACCCACTCGGAAATGCTGCCAGCCCACGGTTATCCAGCGTTGAAGAAATATGCACATCTGAAAGGCAATATCGGCAAAGCCTGGTACGATCAGCGCAGACTGTTTGAGGAATTCCCGGGCGCGATTCTCGCCACGACGAACTGTGTGATGCCGATTAAAGGCACATATGCAGACCGCTTCTTCTCTTATGAAGTAGCCGGGCTGGAGGGTGTCGCCAAGATTACGGAAGACGACTTTTCACCGTTGATCGAGTGCGCGTTGGCGCTGCCACCCGCAGATGTAGAATCTGAGCAGGTGCTTACGACGGGATATCATCACGAGACGGTTATCGGACTCGCTCCCGAGATTATTCAGGCGGTTAAAGATGGACATATCCGTCGTTTCTTCGTCATTGCAGGCTGCGACGCACCAGGTAAAGGCGGCAACTATTACCGAGAGTTGGCCACTTCCTTGCCGAACGATACAGTTATTTTAACCACGTCCTGCGGGAAATTCCGCTTTAATGACGTGGACTATGGCACCGTAGGGGACACGGGGATTCCACGTTATATTGATCTGGGGCAATGTAACAATTCCGGCTCTACGGTGAAAATCGCTCTGGCGTTAGCAGATGCTTTCGGTTGTACAGTGAACGAGCTGCCAGTCAGCATCGTGTTGTCCTGGTTTGAGCAAAAGGCGGTGGCGATCCTGCTAGGCTTGTTCAGCCTTGGCATTCAGGATATCCGCATCGGGCCGAAGCCGCCCGAGTTTATTTCTTCTGGCGTACTGGATATACTGGTGGAGATGTTTGGCTTGAAGCTGATTACTACAGCGGAGGAAGATATGAAAGCAATGCTGGCATTGTCGTAGGGGATTGGAATGGGAGGAACTGCAAAGTGCAGTTCCTTTTATTTTTCACCGTTCATCAATTCTTATAAATATGTCCGTAAGAATCTTCAATGCCAGCTCAGTATCTTTGGATTCACGAGTTCTTAGCAGAGTCAAAATGGTTTTTATACTCGAATCTTCTTCGGCAAGCTCATCATTTTCCTTTACATATGTAAGCAACTGATAAACGCCCACGTTCAATGCCTCCGCTATTTTCTCCAGATTTTTTAAAGATATATTTCTCTCTGCGCGTTCAATAAAACCAATATAACTCGAATTGAATCCTGCTTTTTCGGCTAAAGCTTCTTGGGAAAGCCCTTTGGACTTCCGAATATCCCGAATGCGTGTACCGACTAAATCTAAAATTTCAGACATGTTTACACCTCTCTACAGTAAGGATTTCACAAAATTCAATTCCAGTCGCTCCAAAGTGCAATATATAGACGAACTAGACCATTTCAATCTATATATTATTTATTGGAAGTCGCTTATTGGATTTTTGCAAAATCTTCTAGTTAGAAGTGTAGAGAAAGAGTTACTTCTAATTAATAACTGTTAATAAGTAAATTGAATTAAAAACTACTATATAGTAATATTTATTATAAAGCTTGTCCGATAGCTAGAAATTTGTACATTGTAATCGTTCCTTATTGGTACTACGATGCCCTCACTGTTCATTAAATTAAAATTCAGGAGTTGACTCCCCGTGAAAAATTACTCCTTAAGCAACCACCTACATAGTGATCCAGATTCCATACAGCCTAATCATAGCGACCCCAACATATTGAATTGCATGATGGATTTTCAAAAGCTGGCCCAATATCAGATAAAGCTTGCACAGATCATGCGTGATTATCATCAATTTCACAACTGCCTCATTCTTTGTGACCGGGCGATGTTTTCTATGGCTAAGGCCGTTTATGTTCATCGAAATCAAATCATTCTATCATCTATTAGCCTATCTATAACCGATCTGCCAACTTTAATCCACACGGATGCTGAGCCGAGTTTGGATATGGTGCTGTTTATCAGTACAGTGCATTACCTTATTTCCGCAGAGGATCATGCACATAACAAGCCAATGAAGCTGGAGGAGGTCGATAGGCTGCTTTTTAGAACGGACCATATTTTAGTACGTTTATCTCGGCGAATTGTAGCTGATCCTGCTGAGCGGTATCAATCTATTTTTAAAGAAAATCAGTCCATGAAGTAGTTCAGCATTTTGCATAATTCGATTCCCAACGCTTAGAAGTACAATATATAGACAAACTAGACCGTTTTGATCTATATATTGCTGATTTGAAATCGCTCTTGGGATTTATGCAAAATGCTCAGTTAAATCATATGTTAATAACACCCAACCTTTTCTCACGAATGATATAATGGAAAAAAGGGAGATGTTGGCTGCGGCCTAAAGGCTCCACAACAGAAAGGGTGTTATTTTATATGCCTACATACAACAAGCTGGTGAGGGACCGGATTCCGCACATCATTACGTCTCAGGGCAAGGAATGCCACACGCGCATTTTGGACCCGGAGGAATATAAGCAAGAGCTGAGAACGAAGCTTCGTGAAGAAGCAGAGGAATATTTTAAAGCGGCGAAAGATAAGGACGCGCTGGAAGAACTTGCGGATATGCTGGAAGTCATCCGGGCGCTGGCAGAAGTACATGGGGCGGATGTGGCAGAGCTGGACAAGCTGCGGGCAGACAAAGCCGAGGCACGGGGCGGCTTTCAGGAGCGGGTGTTCTTAATCGATGTCGACGAAGCTTAATGTCAAGCTTATTACGGACAATTTGGCGGATGAGCTGATCGCCGGGATACAACATGCCTCTGGGATTTATACAATGACTTCATTTATTATGCAGTCCGGGGTGAATCGCTGAGAAATTGACTTATCTGCTAGTACGATTAAAGCCTAGCCAAATGCTACACATGGAATAAGCCTATTTTCTTATCTATTAGGTATAGTTAACGTTTGATGATTCTTATGCACATGCCATTGATGGGATGTGCATAAGAATCAATTTTCAGAAGCTTCTACCATAGTTTTGGTTGAAGTTTTTTGTTTCAAAGTGTATTTAATAATCGTAATGTTTTACCAATTAATAGTATAATGAAAACATGCTATAAAAGACTATTTGAAACATGGTGTGTTCGTTTAATATTATTTTCCTGACTTTCACAAAGTTCGAAAGAAGTCTATTCAGTACCAAGGAAACTTATTCAACGAGACAACCCTAAACTGCTAACCGCGTTTGGTCACTACTTTTGTTCGTTTAAGAGACTAAAGGTTCGTAAATACAAGAAAGTTATAAGAAAGGGATGCACTGAACATAGATGATAAAACCTAAAGAGAGAGCAAGCGACTTAAAGAAACTGGCTGGAATTGCAAGGCAAGTTTCACGAATTGAAACCCAAAAGTATACTTTACACCTAGAATTCTTTATGCAGAGGGGTTATTTGAAAAAGTACTTTTAAATGTTTATAGCTTTATTAGGCTTTGGCCACATGATACAGAAAGCAAAAAAACATTTGATGCAAGTTCCCTTGCTAGTTTAAGTAGGAATATTATTGAAATACATAAAGTATAACTGGATTGTCAACAGTAAATCAGACAATTTTTTTAAGGGTTGCAAGGCGTCATGTAGCCTAAAGTTCCATGAATTCGATGCTGGTTAAACCAATGGACATAGTCGTATCTATTTAGCCCCTATTTGAACTTGGACAGTACACCCCTTACTCCGATACAATAATATTGAGGCGGAGGGGAACGAAATGAAGAAGAAACAGTATGATCTAAATTTCAAGAAGATGGTGGTTGCCAAGGGGAAGGAAATCGGCAACATGACCGCTATAGCAAGACAACATGAGCTTGATCCAAAGATGGTATTGCAATGGGCCAGAGAATTTAA
>NZ_JBSQBM010000017.1:0-137730 GCF_059417685.1 Paenibacillus sp. LT-B23
TTGAAATTACGCTTGTTATTCTAATTCACTATGGTGATTTATAGAATAACGCGCGGAATTTTTGCTAAGTGAGTCCATTTATATGGAGAGATACCCAAGTGGCTATAAGGGGACCCTCTGCTAAGGGGTTAGACTGCGAAAGTGGTGCGAGGGTTCGAATCCCTCTCTCTCCGCCATTTAGGACAAGCTGGCGAAATATTATCTTATGGCGGTGTAGCTCAGCTGGCTAGAGCGTACGGTTCATACCCGTGAGGTCGGGGGTTCGATCCCCTCCGCCGCTACCATACACACCCAGGAGGCTTAGCTCAGCTGGGAGAGCATCTGCCTTACAAGCAGAGGGTCGGGGGTTCGATCCCCTCAGCCTCCACCATCATGCCGGTGTAGCTCAACTGGTAGAGCAACTGACTTGTAATCAGTAGGTTGGGGGTTCAAGTCCTCTCGCCGGCACCATTTTTGAAAAATTCAGGGAACTGTGGTGTAGAGGCCTAACATGCCTGCCTGTCACGCAGGAGATCGCGGGTTCGAATCCCGTCAGTTCCGCCATTTTTCAATATGATATTTTTACGCGCTAAAGTGGGAAGGGGTATCCCTCCGCACTTTATTTTTTTGTTAATGGATATGGCTCGGTAGCTCAGTCGGTAGAGCAGAGGACTGAAAATCCTCGTGTCGGCGGTTCGATTCCGTCCCGAGCCACCTTTATATGGAGGATTAGCGAAGTGGCCAAACGCATCAGACTGTAAATCTGCTCCCTTACGGGTTCGGTGGTTCGAATCCATCATCCTCCACCAGTTTTATGAGCCATTAGCTCAGTTGGTAGAGCACCTGACTTTTAATCAGGGTGTCGAAGGTTCGAGTCCTTCATGGCTCATCGAAAGTCATCAACTTATAGTTGATGACTTTTTTTGTATGCATTTTTGCATGGATTTAGGTTATGTTTCTTACTAGCTTTTTTATTTTAAGGTATCGACAGGTTATAATAGGTTCATTATGTTCGCTTAGAGGTTATTCTAAAAAAAGTGAAGTGGTGATCGCGTGGCTTTGGATACGGAATGGATACAGCAACAGCTTCAGAATATTATTCAAGCACCTTTTACTATACTGCCTTGGTGTCCGGAAATGATTGCAGAAGGTCAGCCAGCAGAATCAGCTGTACCGGATAAGTCATTTGTACGTGATAGTAAAATATATTTTCCGTTCCGTGCGGTAGCAGGAGAATTGGCTGCCTTTGCGGTAGAGGCAAAGCATTTGACGGATCGTGAACGGAAGCTGGTTGAGGCGCTACTCTGGAACATGGAGCAATTCTGGCAGGATGGGACGGGGACGCAACGGCCCGATAATCCGGTATATGCTGAGGAAGAACAAATGAGGCGCTTTGGACAGTGGCTCATACAGCAGGCTGGCAACCTACAGAATGAAGAAGAGGTTCCTGATGAGTTAGGGCTTCGGGATTCGCTGTCGGCGTGTATGGTTCCCATTGTACTGACTGGTGAAGGAACACAGGGAGGCGCTATTGCCTACACGCAGTTGCATCGATTGTTAGCCAGTTATTTTGGCGGGAATGTGCTGCTTACTCCACTGGATGAACAGTCTTGGCTGATTATGGCTAAAAAGGAACTACTGTTGGGAACAGACGACGACCGGGATAAGGATGTCGAAACCAGGGATGCGGATTTTACGGAATCGCTGGAGGAGGTTCTTACGGCTTTCAGCCTGGGTTTATACGAGCTTATTGCAAATGAGTGGGTAGGTGTATTTCATTTGGGGGTATCCAAGCCGTCTATACCATTGCAAAGTCTTCCCAAAGAGCTGAATTTGTTATGGGAGACGATCCATCTTGGCAAAATTTTTCATGTAACAGAGCACATCCACTTTTCATGGGAGTTGCATTTGGAGAGGTTATTAAACCGTATTCCGAAGGAGCAACGTGTGCAATTTTTGGAGCAGGTGATGCGGTCGTCCGTCATATTGGAGGACACTGAAACGATGGCTACATTGGATATCTTTTTTCAACTGGATTGTAATGTGAGTGAGACGGCTAAGCGCCTATATGTGCACCGGAATACGTTGATCTACCGTTTGGACAAAATTAAACAGGAGACCGGATTGGATGTGCGGACGTTTAATGATGCGGTTTTGGTCAAGCTTTTTCTACTATTGTACAAAGTGACAAAAAGGAAATAGCATTTTTGTGCAGTTTGCGAATAGCCACACAGTGGGTACTAGGGTAAGATACAAGTAAGAAATGTATTCGATTTCAAAACTTGATCTTGGGGAGGCAAAAGCTATGGCTGGTGTACGCTTAGAGCATATTTTCAAAAAATACCCGGGTGCAGATAAAGCTACGGTTGTTGATGTCAATTTGGACATTCAAGATAAAGAATTCCTCGTATTGGTCGGTCCTTCCGGTTGTGGTAAATCTACTACGCTCCGTATGATCGCTGGTCTGGAAGAAATTTCGGACGGCAAATTGTACATTGGAGATCGTGTCGTGAATGACGTAGCTCCAAAGGATCGCGATATTGCGATGGTTTTCCAATCCTATGCCTTGTATCCGCATATGAACGTATACCAAAACATGGCTTTTGGTCTGAAGCTCCGCAAGGTGAAGAAAGACGAAATTGATAAGCGTGTACGTGAGGCGGCTAAAATCCTGGATATCGAGCATCTGCTGGATCGTAAGCCGAAAGCGCTGTCAGGTGGTCAACGTCAGCGTGTTGCCTTGGGACGTGCGATTGTACGTGACCCACAAGTGTTCTTGATGGATGAGCCATTGTCCAATCTGGATGCCAAACTGCGTGGTCAGATGCGTGCGGAAATCACGAAGCTGGCTAAACGTCTAGAAACGACTGTTATCTACGTAACGCATGACCAGGTCGAAGCGATGACGATGGGTGACCGGATTGTTGTTATGAAGGATGGCATTATTCAACAAGCCGCATCCCCGGATGAGCTGTACAACCGTCCAGTAAATCTGTTCGTAGCTGGTTTTATCGGCTCTCCTACGATGAACTTCATCACAGGCAAGCTGGCTGAGAAGGACGGCGCAATGCATTTCACTGCACCAGGTCTGGATTTGTTCGTGCCTGAAGGTAAGGGACAGATTTTGAAAGCCAAGGGTTATGTCGGTAAAGAAGTTATCCTGGGTATCCGTCCTGAGGATATTCATGAAGAACCTGTATTTTTGGAGGCTTCTCCGAATACGATCTTTATGTCCACTGTGGATGTTACCGAAAATCTCGGTCATGAAATGCTGTTGTACCTGAGTGGTGCCGGAAATGATACGATTATTGCCCGTGTAGATGGACGTTCCAATACTCGTGATGGTGTCAAAGCGAAGTTGGCTGTTGATATGAACAAGGTTCATATTTTTGATAAGGAATCAGAATTGAGCATTCTGGTTGGCGAATAAGATCAACCGATGAAAGAGAGCCGCAGTTTCCCGGCCGGGGAAAGGCGGCTCTTTTTGTATATCCCATACAGCTTCCAGCTTCGGCATTGCATTCATTGGAAAATTCCGATACGATGGGTACATTGGTATGGGTCTGGGCTCAGGTATGGATTGTTGGCTGGATTATTGAAGGCGAACATTGGACAAGTCCAACTGAATGAGCAGAGGTAACCCGAAATCATGTTGAAAAGGTGAGGCTTGAGCTGGCACAGGATGGGCTGTATGGTTGATAGGGTGACGCTACATAAATAAGATCACGTATAGAATCCGGTCATGCAGGATGAAGGGGAGAATACGATGGCTAAAAAGGTAAAGGTATCTGAGCTTGTACAGCAATTTCAAATGGAGGTTATTTCCGGTGAGAAAGGTCTGCGCAGGCTGATCACGGTGGATGATTTG
Source organism: Paenibacillus sp. LT-B23 (assembly GCF_059417685.1). Lineage (NCBI taxonomy): Bacteria > Bacillati > Bacillota > Bacilli > Caryophanales > Paenibacillaceae > Paenibacillus > Paenibacillus sp. LT-B23. The sequence continues at coordinate 3,848 of NZ_JBSQBM010000017.1, forward strand.
AATCGTCCAGGTCTGGAGATGGCCGGGTATTTTGAATACCACACACAGGAGCGGGTGCAGCTTTTGGGAAGGTCTGAGCTGGCTTTTCTCGGTATGCTTCCTCCTGAGGAAAGAAAGGATCGGATGCAGCGTCTATGTACGGAGCTGACTCCGTGTATCATCATCACACGTGGTCTGGAAGTACCCGCAGAACTAGTGGAGGCAAGCGCTGAGCGGGATGTCCCTGTATTGCGAACTAATATGGCCACGACGATTTTATCAAGTCGCATTACGGGTTTTCTTGAAAGAAAGCTGGCTCCTACGGCCACCATCCATGGTGTATTGTGTGATGTGTACGGTGTAGGTATGCTCATTACGGGCAGTAGCGGCATTGGTAAAAGTGAAACAGCACTGGAGCTGGTTAAACGCGGTCATCGTCTGGTAGCAGATGATGCAGTGGAAATTCGGCAAACGTCCGATTTTCAGTTGCATGGTACGGCACCTGAACTGATTCGTCACTTGCTGGAAATTCGCGGCGTGGGCATCATTAATGTGATGACGCTGTTTGGTGCAGGTGCAGTTCGTAACAACAAGCGGATTACGCTGGTTGTCCGTCTGGAGGCATGGCAGCAGGATAAGCAGTATGACCGTCTTGGTTTGGATGAAGAAACGACACGCATTATTGACACGGATGTTCCGCTCGTTACGATTCCAGTTCGTCCAGGCCGAAATTTGGCCGTTATTATTGAGGTGGCGGCAATGAACTATCGTTTGAAGCAAATGGGTGTGAATGCAGCTCTGCAATTTACGAACAAGCTGACTGCTACAATTTCTGAAGATATGGAAGATATGGATTAAGGTTGAGTCGTTTGCAAGGAAGAACAAGGAGTGAGGGAAACATATGTCAACGGCAACATTACTGCTGAATCCGATTGCTTTTTCAATCGGGGCAATTAAGGTCCATTGGTACGGGCTTATTTTGGGGCTGGCGGCGCTTGTGGGTTTATATCTCGCCATTCGTGAAGGTAAAAGATTTGGCATTCCGCAGGAATTTTTTATGGATATGCTGCTGTTGGGTGTTCCCTCGGCTATTATTGGAGCGCGTATTTATTATGTAGCCTTCAAATGGGAAGATTATCGAGATAATCTATGGGATGTTTTCAAAATCTGGAATGGCGGTATTGCGATATACGGCGCATTGATCGGCGCGATTATATGCGCAGTCATCTATTTCCGCTATAAGGGTTATAATTTCTGGCGGATTGCCGATATTTGTGCGCCGGGTCTGCTGATCGGTCAAGCGATTGGACGCTGGGGTAACTTTGTCAATCAGGAAGCCTACGGTGGACCGGCGGAAGAAGCATTTTTGCGGAATCAACTGCATCTGCCGGATTTCATTGTAAATCAGATGAACGTTAACGGAGTGTTTCACCATCCTACATTCCTGTATGAATCCCTGTGGAGTATTGTAGGTGTGATTCTGCTGCTCGTCATTCGACGTATGAAATTTGTACGTGCAGGCGAAATGTTTGCGTTTTACTTCATTTGGTACTCGATTGGCCGTTTTTTCATCGAACGTGTACGGACGGATAGTTTGGCTTTTCAGGGACCAGACTGGCTGGCTTCCTTTGTGAATGCTTTGTGGTCTCCTATGGTATGGCTGGGGTTTGAACCAGGGCATCTGGACCCGAGTTACGGTAATGTACGGATCTCACAACTGCTCCCTATTTTCATTGTTGTAGCTGCTGTGATTTTCATCGTGGTTCGTCGTCGTAAGGGTGCATCTGTTCCGAAATATAGCGATCCGATTGTCTCCAGCAAGGTAGGAGTCGATCAGGTACCTGACGTCACGCCGGAACAGGCTTCCCGCCCGGGTCAAGATACGATTCCTCCGATAACGGCTGCGCCGGATAAGCTACACAAGGAAAACATGGACGAGGACAAGAAGGAGCATCTATGATAAATACGGTTTTATTCGACTTGGACGGTACGATTATGGATACGAATGAGCTGATTATCAACTCATTTCTGCACATTTTGAATCACCCGGACGCTGACCCGCTGACACGGGAGCATATTATCCCTCATATGGGCGGAACGCTGGATGACCAGCTTCGTACGTTTTCGGGATTAAAGGATGTGTCTGAGCTGGTTAAAGGCTATCGTGCTTATAACTTGCTCCATCACGATCAAATGGTGAAGCCATTTCCGTATGTCATCGAGGTTATTCAGGAGTTGCGTGCGCGGGGAATCAAGCTGGGGGTTGTGACGACTAAAATACGTCCTTCTACGATTCGTGTGCTTGATCTGTTCGATATGACCTCCTCTATGGATTATATCGTGACGGTAGACGACGTAGAGCACCCGAAGCCGCACGCAGAACCTGTGCTTAAGGCGCTGGCTGGCTTGAACGCCAAAGCGGAGCATACGTTGATGGTTGGAGACAGTTCCTTTGATATTCTATCGGCTCAAGCCGCAGGTGTGAAATCGGCGGGTGTAGCCTGGTCGCTCAAGGGTGAGGAAACTCTACGGGGCTATGGACCGGATTACATTTTGCATGATATGCGGGATTTACTGAAGCTGGAGCTTCAAGGTGTCGATATATCGTGAGGAAGGTTGACCGCTATCCCGTGGAAGGCCCCAATGCGCTGTGGCAGATTTACCGGACGGTAAGCCGCTGGAAAGGGATTAAAAACTTTGTTTTTATACAGATCGCCCGGTATTGTCCCGTGCTATCCTGGAAGAATGTCATTTACCGCAGAGTGCTTGGGATGAAGGTAGGGCAGCATGCGGCCTTCGGCCTGATGGTGATGGTAGATGTTTTTTTCCCGGAGCATATTACCATAGGGGACAATTCGGTGATTGGATATAACACGACCATTCTGGCGCATGAGTATCTCATACAGGAGTATCGTATTGGTAAAGTGATGATCGGGAATAATGTGTTAATCGGCGCCAATACGACCATTCTGCCCGGTGTTACTATAGGTGATGGAGCTATAGTAGCCGCCGGGGCAGTTGTGCATAAAGACGTGCCGGCTGGAGCATTCGTGGGTGGAAACCCACTGCGCGAATTAAGACGATCGGGTACGGATGTATAGTAAAGTAGCACATAGCATAAGAAAAGAGCCCTTTGAGTATAAAGGGCTTTTTTCATGCGTTGTTATAAGAAAAAAAGTGATCAGTCGTTTTCTTTTTATTTACGAGTTGAATTATTATTTATACACATATCCAGTGAATCTTACATAGACTGTATCACCTGAAATTTCATAGCTCACCATATCTAAGATTCCAGACCAGCCGTCTTGATTATAAGAATGAGTTTTTGGCACTCCACTTCCGACCTTAAAAGGAAGTACTATACTTATTTTTTGATAAGCAGCATTAATACTAACATCATGTGACTTTGGTGCGTTAGTAGGAGCGTCCGCGAAAACAGCGGCAGTAGAAAAAGAGGCAGTTAAAGCAAGGGATAGTGCGGCCAAGCTCAATGTTCTTTTAATTCTCAAAATGGTCATCTCCTAATAAAAAATTTGGGTACGCTTTCATTATATATATTATAAAATAATAAAACAACAATAATTGTAAAAATATATTATTGATGGTAAAATAATAATATCGCTTACAAATGCAACATAGTATATGGGCTAAAATATCTGATTTTTAAACTCTAAAAAGTTTTAGGTTGGACGCTTTGAAGTTTCCATCGCGGGGTAAAGGTGAACAGGTGAGCGGTTGAATATGTTGATATGACTGTTGGCTGAAAGGCCGACAGTCTTTTTTTAGATTATAGCATTTATAAATTTTCAGCGGAGCTGAACAATTCTATAATCGCAAGAAAAACTTCCACTAAGCGCGGTCTTGCTTCCGTGACGATAGATGTTTTTCTTATAGGATTCATGAATTCGGCAATGGATAAAATAAGAGAGGGGGACCGTTTCGCAATACAGCTCTAAAAATGGGCTGCCCCGTTCGGTTGACGTTCACAGGCAGGGCATGATAATATATCGAATATACTTTAGTTTATTAGCACTTTACCATGATAAAGATATTGCGAAATCATGAGGTGATAGAGATGACCAAGCCAAAAGGATTTGAAATCCCTGTAGGGGTTCGGGATTACCTTCCGCGTGCGGTGTCGAAGCTGCGGGCGATTGAATTGAATGTACTCGAATGCATGGAGCGTTGGGGCTACCGTCAGATTATGACGCCTACGATGGAATACTACGATACGGTGGGTGTGGCTAGTTCTACTTCGGATCGGAAGTTGTTCAAGCTGCTCAATAACCGGGGGACCACGCTGGTTCTGAGATCTGATATGACCGCGCCGATTGCGCGTGTGGTATCGTCGCTCTTGAAGGAAGAGGAAGTACCGCTCAGGCTCTCTTATCACGCAAATGTATTTCGGGCGATTGAGGAAGAGGCGGGAAGAGAAGCAGAGTTTTTCCAGACAGGTGTGGAGCTGGTGGGCGATGACTCGCCCGAGGCTGATGCGGAGGTCGTGGCACTGGCGATTGCATCGTTGCAGGCGGCAGGGGTGTCCTCTTTTAAAATTGCTATGGGGCATGTGGGATTCCTGAACGGTCTGTTCGAGGAAATCATTCCGGGTCGTCAGGCTGAACAGCAAGCGCTAAAGGAGCTGTTATTGAACCGTGATGTGGTGGGCTACCGGACAGCAATTGAAGCCTTGGGGTTGGCTACCGAACATCGGGATAAGCTGGAGGCTATTCTTCGGCTTCGCGGTGGGAAAGAAATTTGCGAGCAGGCTACCCGTCTTAGCGTCGAGCAGCAGACGATTCAATCCATTGCACATCTGTGCGAGGTCTGGGAAGTGCTGGAGAGTTACGGCGTGTCTGAGCATGTGCTAATTGACCTTACTATGATCGGAGACTTTTCATATTATACAGGAATGACTTTTGAGGGCTATGCGGCGGAAATCGGATTCCCCGTATGTAATGGAGGGCGCTATGACAATCTGCTACAGCAGTTTGGTCGTTCCGTCCCTGCCACGGGATTTGCGTTGAAAACGAACCGGATCGTTGATGGTGTGGACGGTATTCAGATCGAGGCCAAGCGCCCAGTCCTCATTCGTTATGATGAGCAGGGACGCAGAGAGGCGTTATCCGCCGCTGCACAGCTTCGTGGAGCAGGACGGACTGTGGTGACAGGGCTGACTGGTGGGCCTGAGGATCGCCGCCGCGAGCAACAGGACTTGTACGCAGAGGTTTACAGCTACACAGTCGAAGAAAGACAACCGGTACAATGGAGGGAATTGCCATGACGGAGACGTTGAAGGTAGCCATGCCGAAGGGACGGATTTATAAGCAGGCTTCTGAGCTGTTTCGTCGAGCGGGGGTTCCTATTCCTGTGGATGTGGATGAAACGCGCAAGCTGGTCATTCCGCTGCCTGAACTGGGAATGGAGTTTATTATGGCGAAGCCGGTCGACGTTCCCACGTATGTGGAGTACGGAGCTGCGGATATTGGCATTGTGGGCAAGGATGTTTTACTGGAAGAGAACAAGGATGTGTATGAGCTGCTTGATCTGGGGATTGCCCGTTGCCGAATGTCGGTCATTGCTTTGCCGGATTGGCAGCCGGGTATTCGTCAGCGGGTGGCTACGAAGTATCCGAATGTGGCTTCCCAGTATTTTCGGGAGCAAGGCCAGCAGGTGGAGGTTATCAAGCTGAACGGTTCTATCGAATTGGCACCGTTAATCGGTCTCGCAGACCGGATAGTCGATATGGTGGAAACAGGGCAGACCTTGAGAGAGAACGGATTGGTCGAGCAGATCAGTATTTTGGATATTACGAGTCGGCTGATTGCCAATCGGGTCAGCTACCGGATGAAAAATGGTCCGATTCAGGCGCTGTGTGACCGATTGCATCAGGTGATTCCAGCTGCGGTGGCACCCAGGGACTAAGGAATAGGCGAATGGTTAGGAGAACATTCTGCAAGCTGCAAGTAAGGGGGAAGGGACAATGAAGATCGTATCAGCCCGTGATTTCAATCTCCAGCGCGAGGTGGATTACGGTACACCGGAGCAAAATGAAGCCGTTCGTGCCATTATCCGTTCGGTACGGCAGGAGGGAGATGCGGCTGTTCTGCGGTATACGGAATCGTTTGACGGTGTATCGCTGACGGCGGAGCAACTCCGTGTGACGGAGGAAGAATTGAAGGCGGCATATGACAAGGTGGAGCCTTCTTTTTTGCAGGCGATTCGGGAGGCGGCGGACAATATCCGTGCTTTTCATACGAAGCAAAAACGTAATTCGTGGATGGATTTACAACCGGATGGCAGCTTGCTGGGTCAGATTATCCGACCGTTGAAGCGAGTAGGCGTGTATGTTCCGGGCGGTAAAGCAGCTTATCCGTCCTCGGTACTGATGAATGTGATTCCGGCTCAGGTGGCTGGTGTACCGGAGATCGTCATGGTGACACCCCCGGCAACAGGCGGCAAGGCGGGAATTGATCCATATACACTGGTAGCTGCGGCAGAGGCGGGTGTGACAGAAATGTACCGGGTTGGCGGAGCACAGGCGATTGCGTCTCTCGCTTACGGGACAGATAGTATTGAACCGGTCGATAAAATTTGCGGTCCCGGCAACATATATGTAGCGCTGGCGAAGCGTGAGGTGTACGGTGCGGTGGATATCGACAGTATTGCAGGACCAAGTGAAATTGTCGTGCTGGCTGACGATACGGCGAACGCCTCTTATGTAGCGGCTGACCTGCTCTCGCAGGCAGAACATGACGAAATGGCCTCGGCCATTCTGGTTACGCCCTCGCAACGCTTGGCAGAAGAAGTTTCAGCCGAGGTGCAGCGCCAATTAGCAGAGCTGCCGCGCAGAGATATTGCTGCTGCATCGGTTGATGCCTATGGAGCGATTATTGTCGTGGACACTTTGCATGAGGGGATCCAGATTGTGAACAAACTTGCCCCGGAGCATTTGGAAATCATGACAGAGAATCCGATGGAGCATGTGGGTCTGATTGAAAATGCGGGAGCGATTTTCCTGGGCGCGTACAGCTCGGAGCCGGTAGGCGATTATTTTGCCGGGCCTAACCACATTATTCCGACCAATGGAACTGCGCGGTTCTCCTCTCCGGTCGATATTGATGATTTTATCAAGAAGTCGAGTATGATCTATTACAGCAAGGAAGCGCTGTTACGCAATGGAGAGACGATTATGCAGCTTGCCCGGCATGAAGGGCTGGAAGGCCACGCAAGGGCGATACAGGTTCGATTGGACAATGAGAAGAAGGCGGTGGATGGGGATGGGGAACGAAAATAACGGAGCAGGACGTACAGGCAGCGTCAGCCGGAAGACGAACGAAACGGATATTCAGCTATCTTTTGCGGTAGACGGCACAGGGCAAACCGAAATCGAGACAGATGTCCCTTTTCTGAATCATATGCTGGATTTGTTCACCAAGCACGGACAGTTTGACCTGAACGTACAGGCCAGAGGGGATGTTGACATCGACGATCACCATACCGTGGAGGACATTGGTATCTGTCTGGGGCAAACCTTACTGGAATCGTTAGGTGATAAAAAAGGAATCAAGCGCTATGCCAGCGTTTTTGTACCGATGGATGAGGCGCTCGCGCAGGTCGTCATTGATCTTAGCAACCGACCGCATTTTGAGTATCGAGCGGAGTATCCGTCACAGCAGGTAGGGAGCTTTTCGACGGAGCTGGTGCATGAATTCCTGTGGAAATTCGCGCTGGAGGCTCGTATGACGCTGCACGTCATTGTTCACTACGGGCAAAATACCCACCATATGATCGAGGCGGTGTTCAAGGCACTGGGACGTGCACTGGATGAAGCGACATCCATTGACCCGCGGGTGACGGGAGTGCCTTCGACGAAGGGAGTGCTGTAGTCCATGTCCATTGCTATTGTGGATTACGGCAGAGGCAATCTGCATAGTGTGAGCAAGGCGGTTGAGCGTCTTGGCTATGAGGCTGTAGTCACAGGAGATGCGAAAGGGATACGTTCCGCCAGCGGTGTGATTTTGCCGGGTGTGGGGGCGTTCGGAGACGCTATGGAGCATTTGCGTTCCAGTGGCCTGGATCGGGTCATTCAGGAGGTCGCGAGCGCTGGACAGCCGTTGCTCGGCGTTTGCCTGGGGATGCAGTTGTTGTTCACTCGTGGCGAAGAATATGGCAGCCATGAGGGACTGAATATTTTGCCGGGAGAGGTCGTGCGCTTTGCTCCTGATCTGGGTGTGAAGGTGCCTCATATGGGCTGGAATCGTCTGCGCATGACGCAGCCGGAACATCCGTTGGTGCAAGGCTTGGAGGAAGGGCATGTGTATTTTGTGCATTCTTATCATGCCAAGCCGGAGGTAGAAAGCGATTTGTTGGCGGTGACCGATTACGGCGGGCCGGTAACAGCTATCGTGGGCAGAGGCCATGTATACGGTATGCAGTTCCATCCAGAGAAGAGTGGGGAAATGGGAATGCGACTGCTTCGTCAGTTTTTGGAATTGGCGGAGGCGGAAAAGCGAGCGTAATTACACATAGGTTTTTTTGAATAGCTCACAAGGGGGTCATACTTTGTTCACGATATATCCGGCGATTGATATTCGCGATGGCAAATGTGTACGGCTGGTGCAGGGTGATTATAACCAGGAGACGATATATAACGAAAATCCGGTAGAGGTGGCCCGCGAATGGGAACGCTTGGGCGGCTCCTACATTCATCTTGTCGATCTGGACGGTGCGAAAGCGGGTCAACCTGTGAATGATGAGCTGATCGGACGCATCGCGTCTGCGGTGCAGGTACCTGTACAGGTGGGTGGCGGCTTGCGTACGCGCGAGCATGTGGAACGGCTGTTGTCACTGGGCGTCAGCCGCGTGATTTTGGGCACGGCGGCGATTGAGGACCGTGCTTTTACGGAAGCGGTGTTGGGTACCTATAGTGACCGGATCGCGATCGGTCTGGATGCGCGAAATGGCTATGTAGCGACACGAGGGTGGCTCGAAACCTCGGAGGTGCGAGCGGATGAACTGGCGGCTGAGCTGGCCTCCAAGGGCGCGGAAACGTTCATTTTTACGGACATATCCCGCGATGGAATGATGCAGGGTCCGAATGTGGAGGCTATCGTGGCACTTGCGAAAAGCAGTGGACGCACCGTAATTGCTTCCGGTGGTGTCAGCAAGATGGACGATCTGATTACGTTGAGTGCCTATGCGCAAAAAGGTGTAGGCGGCGCTATTGTGGGTAAGGCATTGTATACAGGCAGCATTAATTTACAGGTCGCCGTACAAGCTGTAGCAAAGGCATAGGGGGAGTAGGCATGCTGGCTAAACGTATTATTCCCTGCCTGGACGTAAAGGATGGCAGGGTAGTTAAGGGCGTCAATTTTGTGAACTTACGCGATGCAGGCGATCCGGTAGAGCTGGCGGCGCTTTATGACCGGGAAGGGGCGGACGAAATCGTATTTCTGGATATTTCCGCTTCGGTTGAAGGTCGCGCCACCATGGAAGAGGTGGTTCGTCAGACAGCGGGGGAAATTGCCATTCCCTTCACCGTGGGCGGCGGGATATCCCATGTCGATGATATGAAGCGCATCCTGCGTGCAGGGGCGGATAAAATCGGCATTAATACGGCGGCTGTTCGTAACCCTCAGCTGATTGCGGAGGGTGCGCGCAGCTTTGGCTCACAATGTATCGTGGTTGCGATTGATGCCAGGTACAACGAGGCTTGGGGCGAGTGGGAAGTATATACGCACGGAGGCCGCACGCCATCGGGCATTCGGGCCTTGGCCTGGGCCAAGGAGGCTGAACGGCTGGGGGCAGGCGAAATTCTGCTGACCAGCATGAATGCAGACGGAACCAAGGATGGTTTTGACCTGCCGCTGACCTCTGCGGTGTCTGATGCCGTGGGTATTCCGGTCATTGCTTCCGGTGGAGCGGGCAAGCAGGAGCATTTTTATGACGTGTTTACGGCGGGTAAAGCGGACGCTGGCTTAGCGGCAACCATTTTTCACTATAAAGAAATAGGAATTCCCGAGCTAAAACGGGATTTGAAGCGCAGAGGAGTGGAGATACGATGAGCAACGAATTGAACCAGCAGCTATCTCTGGAACAGGTATTGGATAATATCCGCTGGAATGAAGCGGGACTTGTCTCAGCGATTGTGCAGGATGATGCCACGCTTCAAGTATTGACGCTGGCCTATATGAATCGAGAATCACTGAAGCTTTCTCTGGAATCGGGAGAGACGTGGTTTTGGTCCCGTTCCAGACAGGAGCTGTGGCACAAGGGGGCAACCTCGGGGAATACGCAAAAAATCACCTCTATCCAGTTGGATTGTGACGGTGACGCTCTGCTCATCCGTGTCATTCCGAATGGTCCTGCCTGCCATACCGGATCAACGAGCTGCTTTTTCCGTGATATTTCCGCGCCAGGAACGGCTGTAGCTCCTGCTTCGGGAAATGCCGGGGGCCTAGCGTCGGTGGCGACTCAAACGGGCACGACTCATGCTGCAACAGACCGCTTTGAGGTGCTTGCCCAACTGGAAGCAATCATTAAGGAGCGGGAAGTGACACGTCCTGAAGGGGCCTATACGACCTACCTTTTTGACAAAGGCGTGGATAAGATTCTAAAAAAGGTTGGCGAAGAAGCATCCGAGACGATCATTGCCGCCAAGAATAAGGATAATGAGGAGCTTCGTCTGGAGGTCAGCGATCTGATTTATCACTTGCTGGTACTGTTACAGGAGCGCAAACTACCGCTGGATGAGGTGCTGGCTGAGCTGAACCGCCGTCATGAGCGTCCCCGTCGTGATTAAAATGGGTGATGTAGCGCTGAAAGAGGGGAGAGCCGCATGAAAATTGACTATCATACGCATCATGCCCGCTGTGGTCATGCGATAGGAAATCTGGAAGAGTATGTGCAGCAGGGTATTCGGTTGGGGTTGGATCAGCTCGGCTTGTCCGATCACATGCCGCTATTGCATGTTAACCCGGCCGACTATTATCCGGAGATGGCGATGCCTATGGAAGAGCTGCCACGTTATGTGGAAGAATGTCTGGAATTAAAGGAACGCTATAAGGGACAGATTGACATTCGTGTCGGCTTGGAAGGCGACTACATCGAGGGCTGGGAACAGGAAATCGAAGACATCATCACCGCATATCCGTGGGATTATGTGATTGGCTCCGTACATTTTCTCGGGGAGTGGGATGTAACGGATTTCCGTCAGGTACACCATTGGGAAGGCAAAAATGTGCTGGAGGTGTACCGGACTTATTACGATGTGGTTTCCAAAGCGGCAGCGACCGGGTTGTATGACATCATGGGCCATCTGGATGTCATTAAGCGTTTTGGCCACTATCCGAAGCCGGAGGAAGCGGAGGAGCTGCGTGAGCTGGAGCGCTCTGTACTCTCGGCCGTTGCCCGCAGCGGGCGGGCGATGGAGCTGAATGCATCGGGGCTATCCAAGCCCTGTGCAGAGATGTTCCCGAGCCGCCGCATGCTGGAGGAGGCATTGGCGCTAGGCATCCCGCTGACGGTAGGGTCGGATGCTCATGATCCGGCGAAGCTGTCCGAGCATTTGGAGAAGGCACGCGCGCTTCTGCATGAGGTCGGATATCGGGAGCTTGCTGTATTCCGGCAGCGTGAGCGCTCGTCCGTGCCGTTGACGCTTTGAGGTCTATGTTCTGCCTAATATATAGCCCGATAATCAGCCGAACGTTGCCTTTTTACACATGAAGGCGCGTGCGGCTATTTGGCTTATCCACTCATTTTCCAACGGATGGGTCAGGACAGGGTTCCGTTTTTTGGGATGAGGTATACCCTACTGTCAAGTCGTTTTAAAGTTGTGGTATACTGAAGGGTATGAACATGCCAGTTACAGTTAAAGGAGGTGCCTTTGTTATTTATGAAAGGGAAACATCTGCGAGCTTCGGGACCTAGCCCTAAGATTATTGTTTTGCGTTTCGACGCATCTTTCTTTTTTGAGAAAGCTGTGCGCTCGCTTGATCGCAATCATTATGACAAGGCATTGAAATATTTTCGCAAAGCCGTTGAATATGAACCGGATAATCCGGTGAATCATTGCAATATGGCGGGTATATTATCAGAGATGGGGGATTATGCAGGTTCGAATGAGATCCTGTCCTCTGTTCTGAGCGACGTAGACCCGTCGATGACAGAGTGTTACTTCTATATGGCGAATAATTACGCCAATATGGAGCAGTTTGAAGAAGCGGAGAAAGCCTTGGTCACGTATTTGGAGGAGGACGAAGAAGGACAGTTTCTCGATGAAGCCGAGGAAATGATGGAGCTGCTCTATTATGAGCTGGACCGTCCAACCAAGCTGAACCGCATTAAGGCCCGGCAGGGAGTGGTCGAGCATGATCAGGCCCGTGTTCTGCTGGAGGAAGGGAAGTTTGCTCAGGCGGCCCAATTGCTTAAGCAAATTTCAGAGGAACAGCCGGACATGTTCGCTGCGCGGAACAATCTGGCGCTGGCGTATTACTACATGGGACTGTTTCAAAATGCGAAGACAACCATTCTTCGGGTACTGGAGGATGAACCAGGTAATTTGCATGCGCTGTGCAACCTGGCGATCTTTTATCAGCATGAGGGCGGCGGCCCGGAATTGGATCGTCTGATTCAAACGTTGACGGTCACCATACCATTTCAGGAGGAGCAGGTATTCAAGCTGGCTACTACGATGGGGATTCTCGGACGTCATGAGGAGGCCTACAGACATTTTCGCAGGTTGCTTCAAGGTGACGGAGAGAATAATGATGATGCCTCCCTGTACCATTATACGGCGGTGGCTGCCAGCAATACGGGAAGATATGCGGAAGCCCGGCGGTTGTGGGGTCATTTGCAAAAGCAGGATGCTTCCTCGGAAGTTCCACGGTTTTTCCTGTCCCGGCTGGAGGAGCTCCAGCAGGAGGGTACACCGCTGCAAGTACTCAGTTACCATTACCATCTCCCCTTTGAGGAGCAATTCCGCATGTGGGAGAAGTTCGGAGCTGACCAGGTGCCTGACAGTATGAAGCGAGATCCGCTAATCCGGTCTTCCTTCTTCTGGGCGTTGCGCCACGGCGATCGAGCGACCCAGCTTCAAGTCATTCAGGCGCTAAGCCTGATCGGTGACGATGAGGTGCGACAGGCATTGGAGTCCTTCGTAGAAGACCCGGATCAGGAAGGCGAGTTGAAACGGCGCGCCTTGCAGGTGCTGCAAGAGCTGACGGAGCCGTCAGTTAAGGACATACAAGAGACAAATCAGGAAACGGAACGACTTTTGCGACCAGAGTCAGAGAAGGTTCACCACGTATCCGAAGATGAGGTGTCTGCCCATTCAACTGTCCATCCGGAATGGCAGGCAGTGCTGGATAAGGTACTTGCCGTTATGAGCAAGTCTGATCCGGTCATGCAGCGCGATTTGAGGTCACTTTGGCTGGAATATCTGGATCGCCTTGCCCCGGAAGTCCCAATTGTTCAGCATACTGAGGGATGGGCAGCGGCGCTGGAATACTTGACAGCCAAAATGCACCATCATTCGGTGACCTATCAGGAAGTAGCTGACCGTTATGGTATTTCCGTATCGACCGTAAGTCGCTATGCACGCCAGATTGACAGCGTGTGCGGTATCAAGCAGAAGATGAAACAGCCGCTCTCCACGTTTAAAAAGCGGGTCTGAGACCTGCTCCAAACACCACTTAAAGGAGGCAACAAACGTATGTATAAATCCATAATTATTGGTACAGGTCCTGCAGGCTACACAGCCGCTATTTATTTGGCGCGCGCGAACATGAATCCACTGATCATTGAGGGAATGCAGCCCGGCGGGCAGCTTACCACAACGACCGAAATTGAAAATTTCCCGGGTTTTGAGCAAGGCATCCTCGGACCTGAGTTGATGGATAACATGCGCAAGCAGGCCGAGCGCTTTGGCGCTGAATTTACTTCCGGCTGGGTAGAGGAAGTGGATTTCAGCAAGCGCCCTTTTAAAGTGAAGGTAGAGGGAAAAGGCATCATTGAGGCGGAGTCAGTGATTATTGCTACAGGCGCGTCCGCCAGATATCTCGGTATTCCGGGTGAGCAGGACAATGTTGGACGCGGAGTCAGCACTTGTGCGACCTGCGACGGCTTCTTTTTCCGTGGGAAAAAGATCGTTGTAGTAGGCGGAGGCGATTCAGCCATGGAGGAAGCGAGCTTCCTGACCCGGTTTGCTTCCAGTGTAACCTTGGTTCACCGTCGCGATGAGCTGCGGGCATCTAAAATTATGCAGGATCGCGCACGGGAAAATGAAAAAGTACATTGGGCGTTAAATCGGACTCCTGTGGAGGTCGTAACGGGAGAAACGGGATTAAAGGGCTTGAAGGTACACAATAATGAGACGAACCAGGATGAACTGATCGAGGCAGACGGTGTGTTCGTGGCCATCGGACATACGCCTAATACGGGCTTCCTGAACGGTCAAATCAGTACAGACGATCATGGTTATATTCAAGTGAAGCCAGGAACGACAGAAACGAACATTCCCGGGGTATTTGCCTGCGGGGATGTGCAGGATAACCGTTACCGTCAAGCCATTACGGCTGCGGGAACGGGCTGTATGGCGGCTATGGACTGCGAGAAATATCTCGAAGGTAGCGCTGTTCATGACTGGAGCGAAACACTGGATCAATAAAGAAAGCTACAGAATACAATATGGCTAAGGTGAGGGCGATTGATAGGCCCAGTTAAGACGTGCCTTGGATTCAGGAAGAGGAAGCCTGCTGCATCTGCACAGGCTTTCTCCTTTTTATGGATGATGAGACTTGAAGTTCCGCTAATTCTGCGCTTTCCAACAGGGAAGTGTCCTTGACCGTAACCGGGGCTTCAATTATAGTTGGAACGTAGGTAACTATTATGAAGTCAAGATTTTGATCATATATTTCATACACATTTTTTAAGTAAACATAAAGGTGGCTTGGAACATGTCTGAAAGTATCTATGTGGGTGTCGATTTGGGCGGTACAGCAATCAAGGTGGGCATTTGTAATGAAGACGGACAGCTTTTGCACACATATGAAGGACCAACGGAAACAGCTAAGGGCGTAGACGTTGTGATCAGCAATATCGAAAAATATGTGCGGCACATTGTTGAGCAATCTCCCTATGAATGGGATCAACTGAAGGGTGTCGGAGCGGGCGTTGCTGGTTTTACGAATGTTCGCGAAGGTATTATAGTCCTCGCTCCCAATATTGGCTTTCGTGACGTACCGATCCGTGCGCTGTTGGAGGAACGGATTGGCAAGCCTGTAAAAATAGACAATGATGCTAACGTCGCTGCACTTGGCGAGGCTTGGGCCGGGGCGGGCAAAGGCATAGAAAACTGCGTATGTTATACCCTGGGTACGGGTGTAGGCGGTGGTATTATTATTAATGGTAAAATATATCAAGGTTTCTCAGGCATGGCTGGAGAAATTGGCCATATGAGCGTCGTACCGGATCTGGAGGCCATTCAGTGCGGATGCGGCAAAATGGGTTGTCTGGAAACCGTATCTTCTGCAACGGGCATTATCCGTATGGCAAATGACGCTGTGGAACGTGGAGATCGGACTTCCCTGGCGTTGGAAGCTCAAATCGCCGCCAAGGAAGTATTTGATGCGGCCAAGGCCGGGGATGAGGTCGCGCTGCGTATTGTGAAGCGGGCCGCCTTTTATTTGGGAAAATCTATGGCAGCGGTTTCCACCGTGTTAAACCCGGAGCTGTTTATTGTAGGCGGTGGTGTTTCCAAAGCGGGTGATTTCCTGTTCGAAGAGATGCGTCTGGTATTTGCCAAACTGGCACCTGAGCCGCTCCAGCAAGGGGTATCTATTGTTCCGGCATCGCTTGGAAATGACGCGGGTATCGTAGGAGCAGCCGGTTTGCTGCTGCGCTCCTGATCCATAGGTTACTGACATAGAGCGAAGAAGCAAAAGGAGAGGGAAGTCCATATGACAGACAACTTAAAAAACGCTGCGCCGTGGGCAACACTCATTATTATTACGGGAATGTCAGGCGCAGGGAAGACCATTGCAGTGCAAAGCCTGGAAGACTTGGGCTTCTTCTGCGTTGATAATTTACCGCCTGTGCTGATTCCCAAATTTGCTGAATTAATTGAACAGTCCAACGGTAAGATAGGCAAAGTGGCACTGGTGATTGACTTGCGCGGGCGAGAATTTTTTACAGCCTTGTCGGAATCATTGAACTATATTAAGGATCATTTTACGATTCATTGTGAAATTTTGTTCCTGAATGCCAATGACGGTGTTCTCGTACAACGATACAAGGAAAGCCGTCGTCGCCACCCGCTTGCTCCGGATGGTATGCCTCTGGACGGAATACGACTGGAGCGCAAAATGTTGGAGGAGCTGAAAAGCTCGGCAACACAGGTCATTGATACAAGTGTAATGAAGCCTGCAACTTTAAAGGCGCGGATTATTTCCCGATTTTCTCATCTGGAGAGCAGCATGCTTTCCGTAAACATTACCTCTTTCGGCTTCAAATATGGTATTCCCATTGATGCCGATCTTATATTCGACGTGCGTTTCCTGCCCAATCCTCACTATGTGGACCAATTGCGGCCACACACCGGACAGGACAGCGATGTGTATGATTATGTTATGAAATGGCCTGAGACTCAGGTATTTCTGACCAAACTGTTGGATATGTTACATTTTTTGATTCCGCAATACCGCAAGGAAGGCAAGAGCCAGGTCATTATCGGTATCGGATGTACCGGCGGTAAGCATCGTTCTGTCGCGATATCCGAATATTTAGGAAAAATGCTGGGTGCCAGTGAAACAGAATCGGTTTCTGTTTCACATCGGGATGCTGATCGCGACCGGCATTAAAGAGGTGAAAACATGAAAGAGACCGGATCACAACGGGAGCGCCCTCGTATTGTTGTTATGGGCGGCGGAACCGGCTTGTCCGTCATGCTGCGGGGGTTGAAACAAAAGCCGCTGGATATTACGGCTATTGTTACAGTCGCTGACGATGGTGGAAGCTCCGGGATATTGCGCAGTGAGCTACAAATGCCCCCTCCGGGGGATATTCGTAATGTGCTGACTGCACTGGCTGATGTAGAGCCGGTGATGTCCGATATGCTGAAATACCGTTTCGGCGCAGGATCAGGATTGGCAGGCCATAGTTTGGGCAACCTGATTTTGGCGGCGATGACCGATATATCAGGAGATTTTGTGACGGCGGTGCGTGAGCTTAGCCGTGTATTTGCTGTACGGGGGCGTGTGCTGCCGGCGGCTGAAGAAGGCGTAGTGCTGAGTGCCGAAATGGAGGATGGCACGGTGGTTACCGGTGAATCCAAAATCCCGGAAGCGGGCGGCAGAATCAAACGTGTTTTTCTTGAACCGACTCACGTGGAGCCGTTGCCTGAGGCTGTAGAGGCCATTAATGAGGCCGATGCGATCTTGATTGGTCCTGGCAGCCTGTACACCAGCATTTTGCCTAATTTGCTTGTACCGAAGCTTGCAGAGGCTGTGGTGAAATCAGACGCTATCAAGATATTCGTCTGCAATGTTATGACTCAGCCGGGAGAAACGGATGGATATACAGTGGGGGACCACTTGCAGGCTATTTATGAGCATGTAGGGCATCATCTGTTTGATTATGTGATCGTCAATAATGGAGAAATTCCGCCTCAGGTACAGGAAATGTATGCCGAGCAGGGTGCCAAGCCCGTTCAAGTAGACATGGGAGAGCTGACTGAGCGGGGGTATAAAGTGGTGGCAGATACGCTTGTTCTGTTCCGCACCTATTTACGGCATGATGCCGACAAACTGAGCCAGCACATTTACCAATTGGTACAAAACTGGATATTAAGAAGGAGGTGAGTCCCTTGTCCTTTGCGGCACAAACAAAAAAAGAGCTTACAATGATTGAAAGCCAGCCCTGCTGTGAAAAAGCGGAACTATCTGCGCTCATACGTATGCTCGGGTCCGTACAACTGTCCAACAAAAGGGTGATATTGGACGTGTCCACAGAAAATGCCGCGATTGCAAGGCGGATTTACTCCTTGATCAAAAAGCATTTTCAAGTTCATATTGAGCTGCTTGTGCGGAAAAAAATGCGCCTGAAAAAAAATAACGTGTACATTGTCCGCATTCCAAGCGGTGTACAAGAGCTGTTGAAGGATCTTTACATCGTATCAGAAGGGTTCTTGTTCACGGACGGGATTAATCGGGATATCATTCGGAAAAACTGTTGTAAGCGGGCTTATTTGCGTGGCGCTTTTATGGCAGGTGGCTCTGTAAACAATCCGGAGGGATCATCTTACCATCTGGAGATTTCCTCGATGTATGAGGAGCATTGCCAGGCGCTGGTCGATCTGGCGAATGAGTTTCATCTGAATGCCCGCTGCATTGAACGAAAAAAAGGCTTTATTCTCTACATCAAGGAAGGCGAAAAGATCATTGAGCTACTCAGCATCATTGGCGCGCATCAGGCTTTGTTCAAATTCGAGGATGTCCGCATCATGCGCGATATGCGAAATTCCGTGAACCGGATTGTTAATTGCGAAACGGCTAATCTGAACAAGACGATTGGAGCTGCTGTCCGGCAAATTGAGAATATCAAGTTGCTGGAGAGGGAAGTCGGGCTGGATACGCTGCCAGATAAGCTGCGCGAGGTGGCGGAAATTCGTCTCGCTCATCCTGATTTGAATTTGAAAGAAGTCGGGGAAATGCTCAAAGGGGTCGTGAGTAAATCGGGTGTAAATCATCGTCTTCGCAAAATTGACGAGATGGCTGACAAAATCAGGGGAGAAAACGGCCTGATTCCATAAAAGGAGTGTCTGTGGGGCTTCTGCCCCGGTTTTTTTAGTTTTTTTTCTAGTGTCTGTCCCGGGTTAATGTTATAATGTGATAAATAAAATGGAGTAAGTAGTGTCCAGATTTATTTGATGAGGGGGTAAGCTGACATGTCAAAACATCCGGTAGTCGTACGCTTGAAAACAGGACTGCACGCCAGACCTGCTGCGTTGTTCGTACAGGAAGCGAATAAATATTCATCTGAGATTTTTGTGGAAAAAGAAGACAAAAAGGTTAATGCCAAGAGTATTATGGGTATTATGAGCCTTGCCATCAGTACAGGTACTGAAATTAACATTAGTGCTGAAGGTGCGGACGCCGAGCAGGCTGTAAACGCTTTAGTAAGTCTGGTTAGTAAGGTAGAGCTGGAAAATCAATAAACAAACATCTGCTTTGTGATATGGTAAATGCTCTTAGTGAAAAGCCCCTTTGGGGGCTTTTTTTTGTATCCGGAAAAACAGAGTGGTCAATCCCCCGCTGGGCTGCTCCAATGGGGGTTTCTTTGAATACCGCCGCTGTGTTTGGCCCAAGCTACAAGTAATTTACATCCTGTGGTGGTACTCTGTTCGGAAATATGGTGCCTAACTGCAACCTTTTCCCTTTGTTTCCGTCTGGAAGGTACACACATCATCAAGAAAAGAGGGCGAATATGATGAAACATTGGACAAAAGCTGCAAATACAGCAGTTCTAGGAGGAGCATTATTGGCAGGAGTAGTAGCGGGAGGATTATGGACAGGAGCAGATCGCGCCTATGCCGCGTCAGCATCTACGACGGTAAGCGGTGTAATTAATGTGAGTGGCAGCGGGGAAGTATTGGTTAAACCCGATATTGCCTATCTATCCATCGGCGTACAATCTGAAGGAAATACAGCAGCAGCTGCCCAAAAAGCCAACGCCGCTAAAATAAGTAAGGTCACACAACTGCTGAAAGAAAAGTGGAGCATCAGTGCGGACGACATTCAGACGAGCCAGTTCTACGTGCAGCCTAACTATACCTACGACGAAAAAGCTGGACAGAAGCTTAAAGGCTATATTGCCAACCATACGCTTTCCGTAAAGTACCGTAATTTGGATAAAATCGGTCAGTTACTGGATGAGGCTACACAGTCTGGAGCGAACAACGTGGATAATGTGCGTTTTTCGGTAGAAAACTCTTCAGCTTATGAAGAAGAAGCGATTGCCAAGGCGTTGGGAAATGCTCAATCCAAAGCCAGTGCTGTAGCGAAGGCAACCAAACGAGGGCTTGGAACTCTCCTGAACGTAACGGTAGATGGGGGAGATGCCCAAATCTTCACACAACGTGAGGCTGCTATGAGTAAAGCGCTCTTGGATACAAGCGGCGGAACAGAAATACAATCCGGTCAAGTGACTGTGAAGGTCCAAGTATCGGCACAATACGAATTGAACTAACGTACAGATGATAATGAAGCCACAAGCGTCCTGCTTTATTTGCAGGATGACTTGCTGGCTTTTTTATATGTCGAAACTATTTTGTAATGAGTCTGTAATAGCTGGGTCCCCTAGATGTACAGATTGAAATCGGGGAGTGTACAGATTGTAAACTACGAACATAGGGGGATAGATATAATAAGTAAAGTAATCAATACACATAGAATACACACATCTATAACAGGAGGAATATTTCATATGAACAAGCATACAAAAAAATGGGGCTCCGCACTGCTGGCAGCGGGAATTTTAGTAGGAGTCGCAGTTGTTCCTGCTTCCTATATCGAGGCAGCTTCATCCAAACAACAGGCTACAGCACAGCAACCAGGTGTTTCTATCCAATGGAATGGTAAAACGTTGGCCACCAAAGGGATTCAGGTGAACGGAAGCACATTGATTCCCGTAGCAGCATTGCGGGACAGCCTGGGGATTCCGGTGAGTTATGATGCCAAAGAGGCTACCTACACTGTAGGGGGTGGATACAACAAGCTTTCTATTAGATTTTTTTCTTCTCCCCCGGATACCTATGTCAGCGTTAATGGAATCAGTACGCGTAACATGGATGCCAGGCAGATCGGCGGGAAGCTGTACATTCCTATGAGCCTGCTGAAAGATTATCTGGGAATAGATGCTCAGTGGAATGCAGCTCAGAAAACAGTAACATTGAGTAAAAGCCAGCTAAATCCGATCACGATTACGTCCCAATCTCTTCCGGTTTCGAGTGATGCAAAGGTTTCCTACAAGGTTAAGTACCCGCAAATCAGCGGTGGTCAGCTAAACCCTGAAGCTCAGCAGGCCATTAATAGTGTGCTCAAAAAGCAAGCGGAGGGAGTACTGGCAGCAGGCAAAAAGCAAGTAGCAGAGGGAGGCGCTACAGCGCAAAGACCGTATGAGTTTGGCAATGATTTTGCAATTGCCTATAACAAGGACGGTATTTTAAGTGTAATTATGCAGGATTACTCGTATACAGGTGGTGCGCATGGCATGGCCGCCCGTAAAGGGTACACGTTCTCGCTGTCCGATGGCAAACTGCTTCAATTGTCTGACGTGCTGAAAGCTAACCCGAATTACAAAAAGTTCCTCAATAGTGACCTGAAGAAAAAAATTGATGCACTTCAGGCTGGCGCAGGAGGTTTCGGCGGATTTAAGGAGCTCGCAGCTAATCCGAATTTTTATGTAACCAATAGTGGGTTGACGCTTGTTTTTGATCTATACGAATATACACCATATGCGTATGGTATTCCTGAGTTCACCTACACGTTTAGCCAACTGTTACCTCAAGGTGGTAAGCCTTTCGCGGGACAGAATGAATAGTACAAATGAATCATTTGGATTATTTATACCCAAAAGAACAGTAAACCAAAAAAAACTGCCTACCGGATACAATCATCCGGGGCAGCTTTTTTGGTTTACCAGCTATTCAGAGGCAATAATTCGCTCTCTTATACACCTTCTGGAGAGGAGGTAGTTAGCACTTTATCAATAATACCGTATTCCTTGGCATCATCTGCGGACATGAAATAGTCACGGTCTGTGTCTTTTTCAATGCGCTCCAGTGGTTGGCCTGTGCGATCTGCGAGAATGCGGTTCAATTTGTCGCGCATTTTCAGAATGCGGCGGGCGCGGATTTCAATATCCGTTGCTTGACCTTGTGCGCCACCCAGCGGTTGGTGAATCATAATCTCGCTGTTTGGCAAAGCAAAACGTTTGCCCTTGGCACCTGCGTTCAGCAAGAACGCACCCATGGAAGCCGCCATACCTACACAGATCGTAGACACGTCAGGTTTAATATATTGCATCGTATCGAAAATGGCCATACCGGCTGTGATCGAACCGCCAGGGCTGTTAACATACAAGTGAATGTCTTTTTCAGGATCTTCGGCAGCCAAAAACAGCATTTGCGCAATAATAGAGTTGGCTACAACGTCATTGACGTCCGAGCCCAACAAAATAATGCGATCCTTCAACAGTCTGGAATAAATGTCATAGGCGCGTTCGCCGCGGTTACTTTGTTCTACTACCATAGGAACATAGCTCACGTCAAAAAACCTCCCTTTAATATCGTTAATGGATTTGGTGGACATGCCGATTACACGTCCCTATTTATAAACTGTTACCGTATTAACCACATGATAAACAATTTCAAACAAAAAGTCAAAGAAAGTCAAACTAATAGTCAAAAAAAAGAGCCCTCTGCGCTCTTATTGGTTAAAACAGTATATAGAAGCATTTAGACATTCATATAAAATGGCGCGCCCGCGAGGAATCGAACCTCGATCTCAGGCTCCGGAGGCCTACGTCATATCCGTTGGACCACGGGCGCACAGCTAATTGGAAACAAAGATGATTATATGATATACGGCATTGAAATGCAAGCTTTTATTACGTGCGCATATTCACATAAAAAGTTGAGAAATATAGGTTCAGATAGACTTGCATGTGGAGCAAATATTGGGTAAGATATACGTGGGACTTAAAAAGTTAACCCGGGACGTTTTAAGACCAGTTAGTAATATAGTATTAGAGATAGAACTTAGAAGTGTGCGGGAGTGGAAAGCATGCGAAAGATATTAGAAATACAGAAGCAGCTTCTGCCCGACCTCATGGATGTTTTGAAAAAAAGGTACACAATCCTGCATCAGATTATGCTGTCCGATGTTATTGGACGCAGAACGCTGGCGGCTTCACTGAACATGACCGAGCGTGTGTTGCGCGCCGAAACCGATCTTCTTAAAGCCCAAGGGCTGATTGAGATTGAGAGTGTGGGCATGAAGGTGAGCAAAGCAGGACTGGATCTGCTGGAACAGCTGGAGCCGATTGCGAACAACTTGTTCGGCCTGTCCCAATTGGAGGATCAGATTCGTCAAGCCTATGGTTTGAGGAAGGTGGTTGTCGTTCCAGGGGATTCGGATGCTTCTCCTTTAACGAAGCAGGAGCTGGGCCGTGCTGGGGCAAAAGCGCTGCTGAGTGTTATGGACGACGAGGATGTGGTCGCCGTAACAGGTGGCACGACGATTGCCGACGTGGCGGACCAACTGACACTACCTGCTAATGGCCCACTTAAGGGCGGATGGTTCGTACCGGCACGTGGGGGTTTGGGAGAAAGCATGGAAATGCAGGCGAACACAATTGCTTCCACAATGGCTCGTAAGGTCGGCTCACAATACCGTCTGCTCCATGTACCGGATTTGCTCAGCAATCATGCTTACAACTCCCTGCTTGAAGATACGAATATTCAGGATATTTTAAGCCTGATTCGCGAGAGTCGGATCATCATTCACGGGATAGGCAACGCCATAGCAATGGCACGTAGACGCAAGCTCGACCCTGAAACCTTTGCCCAGATCAGCAGTGAGGGCGCGGTTGCCGAATCGTTTGGCTATTATTTTAACGAAGACGGCGTCGTTGTTCACAGAATGCTGACGCTTGGACTCCGTTTGGAGGATATCAGGCGTACCGAGACGGTTCTAGGCGTAGCTGGAGGTAAGAGCAAGGCGGCCGCTATTCATGCAGTGCTGCGTTTCGGGCAGGAAGATATTCTTGTCACCGACGAAGGCGCTGCTGCTGAAATTGTAAGCCATTATTTGAATGGTTAATACGGATTTATGAATTGTGTTGTCTTGACGGGCTTTCGGGTCTGTCTTGAATATATAAACTAAACTAAACGAACTTTGGGAGGAACTCACTCATGACAGTTAAAGTTGGTATTAACGGTTTCGGACGTATTGGACGCCTTGCTTTCCGCCGGATTCAAAACGTGGAAGGTATTGAAGTAGTAGCAATTAATGACTTGACAGATTCCAAAATGCTGGCACATCTGTTGAAATATGATACAACACAAGGTACTTTCCAAGGAGAAGTAGAAGTACACGATGGCTTCTTCAAAGTTAACGGTAAAGAAGTTAAAGTTTTGGCTAACCGCAACCCTGAAGAACTGCCTTGGGGAGACCTGGGCGTAGATATCGTTCTGGAATGCACAGGTTTCTTCACAACTAAAGAAGCTGCTGAGAAACATTTGAAAGGCGGCGCTAAAAAAGTTGTTATCTCCGCTCCAGCTACTGGCGACATGAAAACTGTCGTTTACAACGTAAACCATGAAATTCTGGACGGTACTGAAACTGTAATCTCTGGTGCTTCTTGCACAACGAACTGCCTGGCTCCTATGGCTAAAACACTGCAAGACAAATTTGGTATCGTTGAAGGCCTGATGACTACAATTCATGCTTACACTGGCGACCAAAACACGTTGGATGCTCCGCATGCTAAAGGCGACTTCCGTCGTGCTCGCGCTGCAGCTGAAAATATCATTCCTAACACAACTGGTGCTGCTAAAGCCATCGGTTTGGTAATTCCTGAACTGAAAGGTAAACTGGATGGCGCGGCTCAACGTGTACCAGTAGCCACTGGCTCCCTGACTGAGCTGGTAACTGTTCTGGAGAAAAACGCAACTGTTGAAGAAATCAACGCTGCGATGAAAGAAGCTTCCGATCCTGAAACTTATGGCTACACTGAAGATCAAATCGTTTCTTCCGACATCAAAGGTATCACTTTCGGTTCTTTGTTTGACGCAACTCAAACTAAAGTCCTGACTGTTGGCGACAAACAACTGGTGAAAACTGTAGCTTGGTACGACAACGAAATGTCCTACACAGCACAATTGATCCGTACGTTGGAATACTTCGCTAAATTGGCTAAGTAAGAACAGTCTCATCGCGCAACATCATAGAGCGGAAACAGGTTATTGTTTCCGCTCTTTATATATCAAAATGTGCCTTAAATTCCTGTTTCGTAAAATTAAAAGGGTGCGGAGGAATATGGAGATGAATAAAAAGAGCGTACGTGATATAGAACTGAATGGAAAACGGGTGTTTGTTCGTGTAGATTTTAACGTCCCGGTTGAGGACGGCAAAATTACGGATGACAAGCGTATTCGTGAAACCTTGCCAACGATTAACTACCTGATTGAAAAAGGTGCAAAAGTTATTTTGGCAAGTCACTTTGGACGTCCAAAAGGTCAGGTTGTTGAATCCATGCGTCTGACTCCTGCTGGCGTGCGTTTGTCTGAACTGCTCAAAAAGCCTGTTGTTAAAGTGGACGAAGCAGTTGGTGAGGCTGTTAAAGCGAAAGTGGCTGAACTGCAAAACGGCGACGTGCTGTTGCTTGAAAATGTACGTTTCTATCCAGGAGAAGAGAAAAATGATCCTGAATTGGCGAAGCAATTTGCTGAGCTGGCTGACATTTTCGTGAATGACGCATTTGGTGCAGCGCACCGTGCTCATGCTTCCACAGAAGGTATCGCGCATCTTCTTCCGGCTGTTTCCGGCTTGCTGATGGAGAAAGAATTGTCTGTAATCGGTAAAGCTCTTTCAAACCCAGATCGTCCTTTTACAGCCATTATCGGCGGTTCCAAAGTAAAAGACAAAATCGACGTGATTGACAACCTGCTGAACATTGCGGATAACGTAATCATTGGCGGTGGTTTGGCTTATACATTTTTTAAAGCTCAAGGTCATGAAGTGGGTCAATCCCTACTGGATGAATCCAAACTGGACGTAGCTCTTGGATTTATCGAAAAGGCGAAGAAACTCGGCAAAAACTTCTACCTTCCAGTTGATATTGTTGTATCTGACGATTTCAGCGCTACGGCGAACACGAACATTGTTGATATCGACGGCATTCCTGCAGATTGGGAAGGCGTGGACATCGGACCGAAAACACGTAAAATCTATGCAGATGTTATCAAAAACTCCAAATTGGTTGTATGGAATGGACCAATGGGTGTATTTGAAATCGAACCTTTCGCTGGTGGTACTCGTGAAGTAGCGGAAGCTTGCGCAACAACAGAAGCATACACCATCATTGGTGGCGGTGATTCTGCGGCGGCGGCTGAGAAGTTCCATCTGGCTGACAAAATGGATCATATCTCTACTGGCGGCGGCGCGTCCCTTGAATTTATGGAAGGCAAAGCACTTCCGGGTGTTGTTGCACTCAACGATAAGTAATCAAACGCACTGCGCGTAATAAACGCTTTAGGGCACCTAATAGTTAGGAGTTGAAACCATTGAGAACACCGATTATCGCGGGTAACTGGAAGATGTTTAAAACCGTACCAGAAGCTAAAACTTTCATCGAAGAGATCAAAGGCAAAGCAGAGGTTGCAGGAGTGGAAAGCGTGATTTGCGCACCATTTACGAATCTTCCTGCTCTGGTTGAAGCAGTAAAAGGTACATCTATCAAAATCGGCGCACAAAACCTGCACTTTGCAGAAGACGGCGCATTTACAGGTGAAATCAGCGGCGGGATGCTGAAAGATCTGGGCGTAGACTACGTTGTGATCGGACACTCCGAGCGTCGTGAATATTTTAACGAAACAGACGAAACGGTGAATAAAAAGGTTCATGCGGCATTCCGCCACGGCCTGACTCCAATCGTATGTGTAGGCGAAAAGCTGGAAGACCGTGAAGCGGGTCAAACCAAAGAGGTTGTAAAAGTGCAAACTGTAGCAGCTTTTGCTGGTTTGGCTAAAGATCAGGCTGCACAAGTGGTTGTTGCTTATGAGCCAATTTGGGCCATCGGAACAGGTAAATCCTCCACTTCGCAGGATGCGAATGAAGTCATTTCCTATATCCGTAGTTTGTTGAAAGAACTGTACGATGAAAATACAGCGAATGCTGTACGGATTCAGTATGGTGGCAGCGTGAAACCTGAAAATGTGGCTGAATATCTGGGCCAAAGCGACATCGACGGCGCACTTGTAGGTGGCGCTAGTCTTCAACCAGCGTCTTACATCGCGCTTGTTGAGGGGGCGAAGTAAGATGACAGTACCAAAACCGGTAGCCTTAATTATTATGGATGGATTCGGACTGCGCGAAACTGTGGAAGGCAATGCGGTTGCACAGGCGAACAAGCCGAACTACGACCAATACTTAAGACAATACCCTCATTCAACGCTTACAGCGTCTGGTGAAGCGGTAGGTCTGCCGGAAGGGCAAATGGGTAACTCCGAAGTAGGTCACCTGAACATCGGCGCAGGCCGGATTGTATATCAGAGTTTGACCCGCATTTCGAAGTCCATTCGCGAAGGCGAGTTCTTCCAGAATGAAACTTTGCTTAAAGCAGTACAGCATGCCAAAAAGAACAACACGAAGCTTCACCTGTACGGACTTTTGTCCGATGGTGGCGTGCATAGCCATATTAGCCATCTGTTTGCTATGCTGGATCTGGCGAAAAAAGAAGGTTTAACAGAAGTATACATTCATGCATTTATGGATGGACGCGATGTTATGTCTGACAGCGGCGTGGACTTCATGCAGCAGCTGATCGCCAAAATTCAGGAAGTGGGTATTGGTAAAATCGCGACTGTACAAGGACGCTATTATGCCATGGACCGCGACAAACGTTGGGAGCGTGTAGAGAAATCTTACCGTGCAATCGTGTATGGCGAAGGTCCTCAATATACAGATCCAATGGAAGCGTTGAAAGAATCGTATGAAAAATCGGTGTTCGACGAATTTGTGGAGCCGACGGTTATTGTGAAGGCTGACGGAAGCCCTGTAGGGCTGGTCGAAAGCAATGACTCAGTAATTTTCCTGAATTTCCGTCCTGACCGTGCGATTCAATTGTCTCAGGTATTTACAAATAAGGATTTCCGTGGCTTTGATCGCGGACCGAAATTCCCTAAAGATTTGCACTTTGTTTGCCTGACATTGTTCAGTGAAACGGTTGAAGGCTTCGTAGCCTACGAACCGAAAAACTTGGATAACACATTCGGTGAAGTATTGGTGCAGAACAATAAAAAGCAATTGCGTATTGCGGAGACCGAAAAATATCCGCACGTTACTTTCTTTTTCAGTGGCGGACGTGATGTGGAGCTTCCTGGCGAAACTCGTATTTTGATCAACTCGCCTAAAGTGGCTACATATGACTTGCAGCCGGAAATGAGTGCGTATGAAGTAGCGGATGCTGCTGTTAAGGAAATCGAAGCCGACAAGCATGATGCGATTATCCTGAACTTTGCCAATCCGGATATGGTTGGACACTCCGGCATGCTGGAGCCAACGATCAAGGCGGTAGAGACGACGGATGAATGTGTTGGACGTGTTGTAGATGCGGTTAAAGCCAAAGGTGGCACTGTTATCATCATTGCCGACCATGGTAATGCGGATATGGAAATTGACGAGCAGGGACGTCCGTTCACAGCTCACACAACAAACCCGGTTCCGTTCATTTTGACTGACGAAAATATCGTTTTGCGTGAGCATGGAATACTGGCTGACGTAGCTCCGACGCTTCTGGATTTGATGCAGCTTCCGCAGCCTGCGGAAATGACAGGAAAATCTATGATTGCATCCCGCAAGTAAGCTTGATTTAATAAGTATAGGCTTGACCAATAAATCATGATCGACAAAGGAGATTAAGTACAAATGACTATTATTTCTGACGTGTACGCTCGCGAAGTCCTCGATTCTCGTGGTAACCCAACTGTTGAAGTGGAAGTATATCTGGAATCCGGTGCTATCGGTAGTGCCATCGTTCCTTCCGGTGCCTCTACAGGTGCTCATGAAGCTGTAGAGCTTCGCGATAACGACAAATCCCGCTACCTGGGTAAAGGCGTTCTGCAAGCTGTTAAAAACGTGAACGAAATCATCGCTCCTGAAGTGATCGGCTTGGATGCTGTAAACCAAGTGGAAATCGACACATTGATGATCAAACTTGACGGAACACATAACAAAGGTAAATTGGGTGCAAACGCAATTCTGGCTGTATCCATGGCTGTAGCTCGCGCTGCTGCTGAAGCTTTGGGTCTGCCACTGTACACTTACCTGGGCGGATTCAACGCTAAACAATTGCCAGTACCAATGATGAACATCGTTAACGGTGGCGCTCATGCCGACAACAACGTTGACGTTCAAGAATTCATGGTTCTGCCTGTAGGCGCGCCTACTTTCAAAGAAGCTCTGCGTGTTGGCGCGGAAATCTTCCACAACCTGAAATCCGTACTGAATTCCAAAGGTTTGAACACAGCTGTTGGTGATGAAGGCGGTTTTGCTCCTAACTTCAAATCCAATGAAGAAGCTTTGTCCACTATTATCGAAGCGATCGAAAAAGCCGGTTATAAACCAGGCGTTGACGTATTCCTCGGTATGGACGTTGCTTCCACTGAGTTCTACAAAGATGGAAAATACACACTGGAAGGCGAAGGCAAATCCTTCACTTCTGCTGAGTTCGTTGACCTGCTTGCTTCTTGGGTTGACAAATACCCAATCATCACCATCGAAGATGGTTGCTCCGAAGATGACTGGGAAGGTTGGAAATTGCTCACTGAAAAATTGGGCAACAAAATCCAATTGGTTGGTGACGACCTGTTCGTAACTAACACAGAGCGTCTGGGTAAAGGTATCGAAGAAAACATCGGTAACTCCATCCTGATCAAAGTAAACCAAATCGGTACGCTGACTGAAACATTTGATGCTATCGAGTTGGCTAAACGTGCAGGATACACAGCTGTAATCTCTCACCGTTCCGGTGAATCCGAAGACAGCACAATTGCTGATATCGCTGTTGCAACAAATGCAGGCCAAATTAAAACAGGTGCGCCTTCCCGTACTGACCGTATCGCGAAGTACAACCAATTGCTCCGCATTGAGGATCAACTGGGTGAACTGGCTCAATACCACGGCCTGAAATCTTTCTACAACCTGAAAAAATAATATTGCGAAATGATGCTAACGGTGCCAGGCAGCTGTGATTCAAGAACACGGAGTCTGAGCGCTCAAAGCCATTTACGTAATTACAAAACAGACCTGTTCGCTAACTGGTCAAGACCCCATTTTATAGACACTAGAAAAAGACCCTAGGCTATAAGCTGCTTCCGATACTCTTTCGGAGGCAGCTTATTTAACTTTCGTTGTGGTCGACTTTGGTTGTAAAATCGAATATATTCTTCTATTCTCCTTTGTGCCTCGTCCATATTTCGGATATCATATGGATAGAGCCCTTCCGTTTTGAGATGCGAGAAGAAGCTCTCCATCGAGGCATTATCATAACAATTGCCTCGGCGAGACATGCTGATTCGGGCGCCAACCTTTGGCAGCATGTCATGGTACGCATGGGACGTGTACTGGAATCCTTGGTCGCTGTGAACGATGAGGCCAGTCACGTCTTTTTGCTGTTTCCAGGCTTGTCGAAACGTCTGTAAAACCAGTTCGTTATCATTTCTATGGCTCATCTGGTACGCGATAATTTCGTTATTGAACAAGTCTTTAATCGCAGACAAATACAGCCAGCAATCCCCCACACGATATTGTGTGATATCTGTGACCCATTTTTGATTAGGTTTGTCCACTTTGAAATCCTGTTTTAGCAGATTTTTCGCTACACGACCTTCCGTAGAAGAAGTATAGTTGCAGCGATGCTTCCGACGAATTTGTGAGCGGATTCCCAAGACCTGCATGAGCCGGAGTACCTTTTTATGGTTCATCCAGACTCCATGATCGTGCTGCAAAAATAGTTGAATTTGGCGGTAGCCGTAGACCCCGTTATACTGCTCATACACTTTCTTCACAAGTGCTTTCGCATCCCGATCTCGATCTGCTCCTCTCCGCTTTAAGAAGGCGTAATATCCACTTCTGGAGACTTTGAAAAGCGTACATAGTTTGCTAATGGGATAGTCTTTCGCAGCTTTCTCAATGGTTACATATTTGTGTGCTTCATCTCCTGTATCCAGATTTCCAAACACTTTTTTAGCATGTCATTTTCCCGTTTCAGCTTCTGTACATACCTATCCTGGTCGATATACTCCTTACGTCGTCCTCGCTGGTCCATGAGCCCGAATTCACCAAGTGCCTTGTATTTGCGCATCCATTGTTTTAATCGATGTCGATCTGCGATCCCAAACTTCTCCATGAGTCTACGATACGTCCAACCTTCTTCAATATGGAGTCGTATAGCCTCTACCTTGGTTTCAAACGTATACTCATTAAACTTGGTTCCTTTTTTCGCTGGCATAAAAATGCACCCCCTAGATTTCATCGGATAAACCAGGGGTTTATTCCAATGTCTATTCTAAGGGGTGCACTTCAAACGTGAGCAGGTCTGTTTTTTCTTATGTGATGTCGGTTATACTCTTTTGCAAGACTTAATGAAGTGGCTCGGTATAGCTGGTTGTTATCTACTGGAAGCTGTGGTAGAATGAAAATAGTGTTTTGCGTTAATTTCCGGCTATTCATAACATGATATGATCATGTTTTCATAAAAAAGGCTGTGTTGTTTTGCAAAACAGATGTATTAGCTCAGGAGGTGGGATTTTTCATGGAAATCTTTTTGAAAGTGCTGCTCGTTGTATTCTCGATTGCTGTTATTGCGGTTGTTTTACTGCAAAAGGGGAAAAGTGCAGGTTTGTCCGGTGCCATCTCTGGCGGTGCTGAGCATCTGTTCGGCAAGACAAAAGCTCGCGGTATGGATTTGATTTTGCAGCGCGTGACTGCTGTTTTGGGTGCGTGCTTTATGATCGTTTCCGTTTTAGTTGCATTTTTTGCAAAATAAGCTAAATAATAACCTTAAGCCTTCGTTTCACGGGAAACGGGGGCTTTTTTGGATTTTAGATAGGCAGGGATGCCTTCGATTAAATTCGTGTATACTAGGGTATGAGTATATAAAGAGCCTTGTATCAGGAACAAGGAACATGCGGATTATTACTGAAAATTAAAGGTCACCCGAGGTGGACGATATTATGATAACAGAGCAACAATTACTTGATTTTATGCGCGAGACCGCATACAAACCTATGACTTACCAGGAACTTGAGCAGCATTTTGAAATTAAGGATGCGACGGATTTTCGCGAATTCCTTAAGCTCTTAAACGCGCTAGAAGAAGATGGGAAAATTCTGCTGACCCGCACGAACCGCTATGGTGTGCCGGAACGAATGGATTTGCAACGCGGGCGTTTGCAGGCTCATGCTAAGGGATTTGCTTTTCTGATCCCAGAAGACCGGGAGCACCCGGATGTGTACATTCATGCTAATGACTTAAAGAGTGCAATGAATGGAGACACAGTACTGGTAAGAGTGACGTCGAAGGGACCTTCGGGTGGCCGATTGGAAGGCGAAGTCGTGCGGATCGTGAAGCGCGCAGTGCTTCAGGTGGTAGGCGTGTTCCAGAGCCACGAAGCATACGGTTTTGTTTTGCCGGATGATAAGCGGATTAACAGGGATATTTTTATTCCAAAAGCCAGTTCCAATGGAGCCGTAAACGGTCAAAAGGTCGTTGTGCGTATTGTGAGCTATCCGGAAGGACGAGCTGCGGCGGAAGGCGAAGTGTTGGAGGTGCTGGGTCACAAGGATGATCCGGGCGTCGATATTTTGTCGGTCATTCGCAAGCATCAGCTACCGGAAGCTTTTCCCGATGAGGTGACAGAGGAAGCGGAGAAGGCTCCTGATGCGATTACCGAAGAGGAAATTGCACGCCAGGGGCGGCGCGATCTGCGCGATAAAACGATTGTTACGATTGATGGCGAGGATGCCAAGGATCTGGATGATGCGGTTAATGTAGAGCGTCTGCCGAACGGTAACTACCGTCTGGGCGTTCATATTGCCGACGTAGGGTATTATGTGCGTGAGAACTCCAAGCTGGATCAGGAGGCATATAACCGCGGTTGTAGCGTATATTTGGTCGACCGTGTTATTCCTATGCTTCCGCATCGGCTTTCCAACGGCATTTGTTCCTTGAATCCGCAGGTGGATCGGCTGACTTTGTCCTGCGAGATGGAATTCAATGAGCATATGAAGGTCGTGAAGCATGATGTTTTCACCAGTGTCATTAAAACGAAGGAACGAATGACGTACACCAACGTTCGCAAAATCCTCGAAGAGGAAGATGCTGAACTGATGGAACGGTACAAGGATCTGGTGGAAGACTTCCGCACGATGAAGGAACTGGCGTTGAAGCTGCGGGCTAACCGGATGCGCCGGGGCGCGGTTGATTTTGATTTTGATGAAGCAAAAGTGATTGTGAATGATGAAGGCAAGGCCGTGGATATTGTTAAAAGAGAGCGCACCATTGCCGAGCAGATCATTGAAGAGTTCATGCTGGCAGCCAATGAGACGGTAGCCGAGCATTTTCACTGGCTCAAAGTGCCGTTCCTGTATCGGATTCATGAGGACCCGGACCCGGAAAAGCTGCAAAACTTTATGGCTTTTGCCGCCAATTTTGGACACCAGATCAAAGGTCGGGGGAATTCTATTCACCCGCGTGCGCTGCAAACGTTGCTGGAAGATATCCAGGGCACGAAGGAGCAGACGGTGCTTAGCACCATGATGCTACGTTCGATGAAGCAGGCAAAGTACGATGCGGAGTCGACAGGACATTTTGGACTGGCTGCGGAGTATTATTCTCATTTTACATCGCCGATTCGTCGTTATCCTGACTTGGTGATTCATCGTGTCATTCGTGAGGTATTGGAGAATGGCGGGGCTTTAACGGCCGAGCGCCAGGAGTATTTGACTGCACGGATGCCAGATATTGCGCAGCAATCTTCCGAGCGGGAACGTGTGGCTGTGGATGCAGAGCGTGATACGGAGCAAATGAAAAAGGCTGAATACATGCTGGACAAGGTCGGCGAAGAATTCGAGGGGATCATCAGCAGCGTAACCAGCTTTGGTATGTTCATTGAGCTGGATAATACGGTGGAAGGCCTGACGCGTCTGAGTGCACTTACGGACGATTATTATCATTTTGACGAGCAGCATATGGCGTTAATCGGTGAACGTACCTCCAAGGTGTTCCGCATCGGAGATGAGGTTAAGGTTCGCGTCGCGCGCGTAAATATGGAAGATTACACGATTGATTTTGAACTCGTCGATATGAAGCAGCAGCAACGCCGTGAGCGCACGGGTGGTTCAAAGCCAGGCGCTGGCTTTGCGCGTGGCGGTGAGGGCCGAGGTAAAGGAAAGCCCCATGAGGGGCGCGACCGTAAGGGTGGCAAGGACAAGGCTGGCAGAGAGCGTAAAGGCGGTCGTGATGCTGCCGGGAAGCCTAAAGAAGCTGGTTCAGGCGTAGGCGGCGGAGGTATTAGTACCGCAGGTCGTACGGGACGTAGCGGCGGAAACGGGGCAGGAGCTGGCTCAGCCAGCGGCTTCGGTTTTGGCAGCGGCAAGGGCGGTTACAACTCGCCAGCATCAGGTGCGGGTAAACGTAAGAAGAAGACATCTGCCAGCGGTATTTTTATCGGCGGAGCAGCTACACCAGGTAGTGATGCCAGCCAAAGCGGTGACGGTGCTGTGCGTCGTAAGCGGAAGAGCAAGGGTAGCGCTGGTGGCGGTAACAGCACCGCTGGGTTTGTACGGAAAAAGAAAAAGTGAGTGATGTTAATGGTAGCTTATTTTCTTGTTAGATAGATGAATCTTTGGAATCAGTGTATTAAGCTGATCTTTGGCTTAGATTACGGCGGTTTCTGTCTGATGTTTTGGACGGAGGCCGCTTCGTTTTAAAGACTTGACCTTTCTTGCTTTTACCGTCTGGATTTTGTTACAATATAGTTCTAAGCCGCTCATTTGCAGTTATTTAGTGAACGGGCTGGAGCTTTCTTTTCACGGAATAGATTACATTAGGAACAAGGAGTGGTATTCATGGGTAAGAAGGCAGACGGGAAAGTGCTCGCCCAGAACAAAAAAGCTTCCCATGATTATTTTATCGAGGATACCTACGAGGCGGGCATGGTGTTAACGGGAACGGAAATTAAGTCTTTGCGTAATGGCCGCTCTAATATCAGTGATGCGTTTGCCACTATTCGTAATGCTGAAATTCACATCCACAACATGCATATTAGTCCTTTTGAACAAGGCAATCGTAACAATCCGACCGATCCGACGCGTACTCGTAAGCTGCTGCTGCACAAAGAGCAGATTCGCAAGCTTATTGGTCTGTCCAAACAGGAAGGCTACACGATTGTGCCGTTAAAGATTTATGTTCGCAATGGCTATGCCAAGTTGTTGCTTGGACTCGGTAGAGGTAAAAAGCAGTACGATAAACGAGATGCTGCGGCTAAACGAGATGCACAGCGTGACATCCAACGCGCTCTGCGTGAGAAGCAGAAAATTGCGAGATAACCTAGCGTAGCTTGAGTCGGCAGACGAAGTGAAGCCAGCGTGTGATTAAGCTTGAGCTAGTTTTTTAGGAACTGCTTCGTTGTTACTTGAATTATTAGGCATGGTACAAATTACGTAAATAAGCTACTTGTTCCTGTAATGGTGCTATTTTATAGGGCTTAAATGGCTTCATTCCGTTTCGTTATGAAGTGTAATATGGTATACTAATGAAGTAGTAAGTTTTCATGTTTTTATACTTCTGAGTTTGTTCGACTGTTGAGTCTCAGGATTCAGCTTCCGATATAGTATCATGCATGCTTATGCTCCGGTATTTCCGGATTTATCCGTGGAGCCCTTTTATAATAAGGGGGCGTTTATGGATTCGACGGGGATAGTTCGAGCATGGGTAGCGGGTAGTGGGGACGCGTCCACTTCATCAACGCTAAAGCCTATTAAACGGCAAACAACAAAACAACTACGCTTTCGCAGCCTAAGAAACTGTGTGCGTGCTTCTACCCAGCATCGTCCATGTGACTGGGATAGGGGCTAACAAATAGTGGAATACGCTGTCTCATCTCCGCCTGCGGTGAGCTGAAGAAGATAATCAGGCTGACCCGAAGGGAATCCGGTGACAGGGAGTTCCTAGGGTGACATCAAAACTGTCACTACACCCGTAGAAGCTTATGTGTCGTTATCTTCGGACAGGGGTTCGACTCCCCTCGCCTCCATATGTAGTATCAGAAAAGCGACCTTAACCGGTCGCTTTTTTGCATCTTCTTATCATTAAATTACCACACAATACCTCTTAATTATTTCAGCCAATTCCTCAAATGTGTATTTGTGATTGACCATGTCTACCTTGAAGTCTCGGCATGTTTGGTTCGGCTGACTTTCCCTCCGCCTTCAGATTCCCAAACCATTTCTTGGAAGTTCGTTTTCCCGCCGGAGCTGTTGAACATAGCGGTTCTGATTCGCATATTGGGTTCATTTTCCCCGCTGCTCCAACAGACCCAATTCACCATTCTCAGTATTTGTGCATTCAACGCTCCATCCGAACCTTATCTTGTATTCCCAAGTGAGTGTAATCTACCGGTATGTCCAGTTTTCCTTAACGCGCAGGTGGATCGCTTCCGTCTTTAGTTCCTCTGCATACGTCTTAAACTTCTGACCTTTTATCGCCATGAAAAATGGACTGGTTAATTTCAAATTTTTATATGTAGGGATATTTATCAAATTAATTTAAAGTAAAAATAATCCAGGAAATATTTTGTATCACATGCTATAATTTAGAATGTTGAAACGAAGGGAATATTGACGAATTAGTTCGAAATTATGGGAAAGAGTCTTATATAATACTAATTTCTCCCCCTTGAAGATTATGGATAGACGCTGTAGTTTGAATGTAAGTCGCATTAGTTTGACTCATGCATTGTGATTTTTTTCTCATTATAAAATTTGTATAAATGTTTCATTGATTTGTATTACTTTGTTGCGCGTACAGAATGGACGAATGCATTTTTGGTTTGAGCTTCGATACTTCATCCTAAATGTAGGAAAGAGCAGGTCTGACATCATGCTTATGAATCGGATCCATACTATGCACCATTAATATGATTACACGGGGGAGGTGAATTGAGAAACTTGACGGCTTTTTGATAACGGTTTAATGATGTATGCAACAAATCAAACTTAGGAGGATTGGAAATGAAAAAGAGGATTACAAATGTAATGGGTATTGTTTTATTGTTTTCTCTTGCAATGTCTTTAATAACAGGAGGATTGCAAATTACTACAGTTTATGCTGCCGGTCTTTCGATCATCGACGGTGGAGGCTGGAGTGAAACTGCGTATGTAGAATGGTCACCTGAAAGCAATGCGGAGGGGTATAATGTATATGTTAAACCTGCAAGTGCGCCAGATTCTTACTACCAACAAATTGATAGTGAATTGATCCGAAAATACCCTTCCTTTTGGAGAGCTGATGCCGTAGGTCTTGCAGCTGGAGATTATGTAATGAAAGTTGAAGCCAGGCTGCCAGGAGGTTCAACGGTAAGTGCTGTTTCAAAAAAGCTATCCGTAGCGTCATATGATAGATCTGGATTTGCTTTCTCATCAAAATCGCTATATGGCACAGGCTCGGGTGCTTATAATGAAGACGGAACACTTAAGAATGGTGCCCAAGTTCTTTATGTAACATCCGAGACTGCACAAACAGTAACCCTCGATGTGAAAATCAATAGCTCAGGTCGTGTTCAAACAGGTGTTGGTCTAGGCGAGATTTTGGCATTAAGACAAAAAGGCTATGATACAACACCACTTGCAATCAGGTTTATTGGAAAAGTTACAGAAGATGACATGAGAGGACAACTTAATAGCAGTGGATATCTTCAAGTAAAAGGCAAAAAAAATTATTCGGAAATGAATATGACGGTTGAAGGTATCGGAGACGATGCTTATGCTTACGGATGGGGAATACTTCTTAGATATGTCGGAAATGTGGAAGTGAGAAACCTGGGTGTGATGTTGTTCCCTGATGACGGTATTTCAATGGATACAGGAAATGCAAATGTTTGGGTGCATAATAATGATGTATTCTATGGATCTGCAGGAGGAGATGCTGACCAAGCAAAGGGAGATGGTTCCACAGACGTTAAAAATGGATCAACGTATATTACAATCTCTTATAATCACTACTGGGATTCAGGAAAATCGGCTCTGGTCGGCTTAAGTGAGTCGTCAGAATTCTTTGTCACCTTTCACCATAACTGGTTTGATCATTCAGACTCCCGTCATCCACGTATAAGAGTGGCATCTGTTCATATATATAATAACTTCTTTGATGGAGTTTCAAAATATGGTGTCGGTGCTACAATGGGAGCTTCAGCCTTTGTAGAATCTAATTATTTTAGACATGCTAAATATCCAATGCTGAGTTCTTTGCAAGGTACGGATGCTTTAGGGGAAGGTACATTTTCGGGCGAAAACGGAGGTGTGATTAAGGCCTACAACAATAGTATAGTTGATGCTGCCAGTCTGATTTATGCAAACTCCAATAACGGGACAGCTCCGGCAAATAAAAGCTCATTTGATGCGTATTTAGCTTCGTCGAGAAATGAAACCGTACCAAGCTCATACAAAGCATTAAAAGGAGGAACAGCGTATAACAACTTTGATACAAGCGTCGATACTGG
The DNA here is from genome assembly GCF_059417685.1 of Paenibacillus sp. LT-B23. Taxonomy (NCBI): domain Bacteria; kingdom Bacillati; phylum Bacillota; class Bacilli; order Caryophanales; family Paenibacillaceae; genus Paenibacillus; species Paenibacillus sp. LT-B23. The sequence continues at coordinate 42,383 of NZ_JBSQBM010000017.1, forward strand.
AGTAAACGGTGCTGACATTGATAACGTAAGCGATGTTGAACAAATTGTTACTGCAAAAGCTGGGCGCCTGAATAACGGAGACTTTACATGGGAATTTGATAATTCCGTTGATGACACGTCGTATGCACTCAATTCAGCTCTAATGGCTAAAATAAGAAGCTACACAACTCAACTTGTATCTGTAGGGGGGAATTCAATCTCACCGGAACCAACACCGGGGCCAACCCCAGAACCAACACCGACTCCTATTCCGGAGCCAACACCGGGGCCAACCCCAGAGCCGACGCCAACTCCTATTCCAGAACCAGCACCAGAACCAACACCGACTCCTGCTCCGGTACCAACACCCGGAGAACAAGTTCATAACTTCACCATAGCTGGAACCGACAGCGACTTCTTTGATATTAAAGGGAATCTTTCGGCAAACAAGGGAACTGTGGAGTATAATGGTTTGACTCTAACTCAATGCTTAAAAATCGAGAGCTCAACCAGTATTGGATTTACCACTACGGAAGCTTCAACATTAACATTAGTGTTTAATTCAGCAGACGGAACAAAAATCAATGTTGATGGAACCAGTTATCCAATGACTGATGGTATTGTCAGCGTATCACTTGCTCCTGGCGCACATACCATTACAAAAGATAATTCTACAAATCTTTATTACATGGAATTGAAATAGATTATCTGATAAGTTTTGGCTTTGTTGCCAATGCAAAAACACCTCCAAGATTGTCTCCATATCTAACGATATGGTTGCACTCTCTTGAAGGTGTTTTAATTTGTCTCACGTTATGGGGGCACTTCAGAGCGGGTTCTTGCTTTTTATTACGCAAAAATATAGACCACATGTAGACATGAAATGATTAAGGGTCAAATTGTACTGGGACTCGTAGACTTCATGTCTACAAACTTGGTTTATAAATTTTATGCACTGGACATAAATCGTTGGTATAGACCTTTCATTTGCACAAGTTGAATTTGAAGGGGAATAGAGCAGGTAGAAAGAATGCTTGGCAAGCAGGCTGACATGGAATTTGCTCCATTTCTATAGAAAAATAGCGACGGTACCGACGTTGGCGTAGAATGACGCTTTTCGTCGGTACCGTTGTTTTTTTAGGTTCAAAGGGGGTGATCATTTGCCCTTAAAAAGGAAAGGAAAATCTGGTGTGTGCTCTACATGATATTTTCTTTCTTGGCTAAGACGGATTTAGTTTGATCGGTAGTCCGTTCCTATTCATCCTCTTTTCCATATTAATTTCAGGAATATACATTGAAAATAACGCATGTGATGGTTCTTTCTGTAAACATAATCTCTATTCTGGCCGATACATACATAAGATGGGCTATTGTTAAATATCCCCTCTTACTTTCGTATTTTGAAGTAAACTCTCATCTTTTGAAGTAGAAGGGACTACCTCTATGAACTATATGGACGAGCATATCCTAAGTCTCAAAAATAAGCTTAACCACGATGTAGCATCTAATAACGAAAATATGAACCTATCTCAACCTGCTGTATCCGATCAGGATAACTCTGTTACTGAACAAAACAGGGTGCTGCGGATGGGTGATGAGCTGATCCCGTTGGAATGGGAAACGATTTTGGATGGACAAATGGCGGTTAGCATCCCCAAATTTTTTAGCCTGATGCCACTGGAGCAAGCCCGATTTAAATATCCTTCGGAACAGCGTCCGCAGATCATTTATACCTCTTTGGACGGCACGGTGAACATCACCTTTAATCCGACTGAATCGGCTTTGGAGGTGGACGAGCTTCCCGAGTTTGTAGAACAAATGGCGGATGTATTGCGGTCTGTACAACCCGTTCGTAACTGGATCGGTACCGAAATGATTATGAATCGTTCCGGGTTGTCCATCGGAATTATCCGCTTTGTGGCAGCAGGTGTGGATATGAATTTGTACAATGAAATACTGCTGTTTATCCATAAAGGGCAGGTGACGATGGGCACATTTAACTGTATGGAATCGGACATGGAAGCGTGGTTGCCTGTGGCAGAAAATACAGTGCAATCGCTCCATATTGTTCCGTTTCCTTCGAATTCCACATTTGAGAAAGGGGTGGCTTTCCTATGAGCCTCGGTTACGATCAAATTCAAATCTATCCATACGTCATGGTCGATCTGGAGCAGCTTACCCTCACGAAGAAAATCAACGAGCATACCCGGCTTTATTTTACAGGAATCATCCCCGAGGATATGCAGGACAGCTATGTGGAAACGACGGAAAAGAACACCGTCATCCAGGTGAGCCAGCGGGATGAATCGGGCGAAAGTAAGCCGCTGTTCAGCGGGATTGCCTTATCGGTCGAAGTAAAGGTCGTGCGCGACGTGTACTATCTGGAGGTGGAGGCGATTTCCCATACCTACCGGATGGATATCCAGCAGCGTACCCGTTCTTTTCAATATACGAAAATGACCATTCCTCAGATGCTGGAGCAGATTGGCAAGGACTACGAAGGGCTGGATGTGATTGATGGAGCGACAGGTGGAGAGCAAATCGGAAGGCTGGCCATCCAGTATCAGGAGACGGACTGGGCGTTCTTGAGACGCATGGCCTCCCGGTATCATACGAGCCTGATGCCTGTGGCTCGTTTTGACAGTCCTAAATTTTATTTTGGCATTGAGGATAGCCCTGCCCAGGTCGTGCTGGATCATACCCGTTATACCGTGCGCAAGCAGATGCTGCCTTTCCGTTATTTTCAGGAAAATGAGCAGGCGAAGGTGACAGAAAATGACTTTATTTTCTATGAGGTAGAAACGGACGAGGTACTGGATTTGGGAGCTCAGATGACCTTTCAGGGACACAGCTTGTATGTAGTGGAAGCCTATACCGAAATGAGGCAAGGACTGCTGCGTCATCAATATGTGCTTGCCTCGTACAAAGGCTTACGGCAAAAAAGCTACTATCAGGAAAAGCTGGCGGGAGCCTCGTTAAGCGGTGTGGTTGTGGACGTGCGTCAGGATCAGGTGCGCATCCATCTGGATTGCGATGAAAAGCAGGATGTAGATAAGGCACACTGGTTCAACTATTCGACGGTGTATAGTGCTGGGGGGCATACTGGCTGGTATGTGATGCCGGAAAAAGGAGACCCCGTATCGCTGTATTTTCCGGGCAGTCGTGAAGAAGATGGGATTGCGGGGAGTGCGATTAGGCGTGCAGGCAGAGGAAGCGGACACAACAAGTTCTCCAATCCGCAGATGAAAATATGGCGAACGCCTCATGGCAAGGAGATTCGTTTGGGGCCGAATGAGCTGGTCTTGACGGGCAAGGACGGCGCTATTTTTATCAAGCTGGACGACAAGGAAGGTATTCATATCGTAAGCAGCAAGCAGGTAAATATCTCGGCGGGTGGCAACTTGAGTCTATCTGCTGGTAAAACGATGAGTCTGTCCGCAGGCAGTGAGCTGCGTATGGATTGCAACGGTAGTCATATTCAATTGAGTGGATCAGCGGATATGAAGGGCAGTGAAGTGAAGTCGAATTAGGCTGTGGTGCGGCGGCTGAATGGCGGCAACATGATGATATGACATATGAAGAGTTTTAGGTGGTGGATGAAAGCAGATGGAGAAGCCCATAGATGAGCTGGACATGCAGCAACAACAAGCCATCTTGAAACAGGCGTGGTTTCTGATCCGTAGAGACTGGGCGCTGAAGTTCAAGACGACGCAAGAACCACGGATTCAAGAGTGTGTCGAAGCGTTCCGAGGATACTGTCAGAAGATTCACCAAGAGCAGCAGGAAGGAAGAAAAGGAAAGATCGGTTATATCACGTACTCCATGCTACGTACCACATGGTTGGAGGAGAGGCCTGCTTATCTTGTGGAGGCTTCAGATGCTTTATGGATGCTTGATCCTAAGCCGATCCGATTTGAATATGATGCAGAGTGGACGTTCTCTTACTGGAGCGATTTACAGCGGCAATTGCGAACGGAGATAGAAAAGCAGCAGGTTTCTCTATCGGAGCTTGAATGGGAGCAGATCATGCTGGAAGCAGCGATACATATTCATGAGCAAGTGGTGAATATGATGCGTCTGGCGATGAAACAGGCGGTGCGTTTACCTGAATTTCAGGAGTTGGAGCGGGAAGAAACATTCGAGATTCGTGTTGGAGAGTACCTGGATCAGAGTGTGTCAGTGTATAAAGAAGACCGCAGACTGATGGATGCGAATGTAATCAAGTCGTGGCTAGAGGAAAAAGAAGAACATGCCTACAGCTATCAGGCGTTGGAGGGCATCCAGCTATCGGACGGGGATTATAGCCAGTTGGATTTTCGGTATACGGCCTTTCGTCAGATCGAGATAGAACACAGTCGCTTGCATGGCTGCGTTTTGGTTGGAACGATGTGGGAGGAAAGTCAACTCGATGGAATCGATTTAACGTACAGCTTGCTTCATGGAGCCGATTTTAGCGGTTGTTCCATGAGAGGGGCAATATTGGATGTTGTTATGGGCAACGCCGGATATGGCTCGGATGCTTCTTTAGACTGGGAGCCATTGGGGTTTGCTGGCGTAGATTTCACAGGGACGAGCTTGCAAGGAGCTCGTTTTCAAGATGCACAGCTGCGAGGGGCTGTATTTCAAGACGCCCTGCTGCAAAGAGCGTCATTAAACGGAACGGATCTAACGGATGCCTATTTTGCGGGAGCGGATGTGTCAGGTGCTTCCTTTGAGGGAGCTTGTTTGCTCCGGGTCGATTTTACAGGTGCAAATGTGCAAGGGGTCATTTTTACTGATGAACAGCGCAGGGAGGCCATTGGATTGGAATGTGTATCCCCTGAGGTATCCCATTCGTGGGAAGAGCCTTCTACATCTGCACAGGCGAGGGATGGCGTTAGGAAAAAGGGGTGGTTGCATTGAGATATTTCCGACTAATGATGGATGAGCGTGTGAAACATCGGGTAGAACCTGCTGCGCTGTCTCCCTTGCAGGTAGAGGCCATCCTGTCGAATACCCCGATGAAGGGACCGCAGGATGAACCTCTTTTTTTAGATGTACATACTGATCAACGAACGATATACCCAGATTTTTTGGAATTTCCAATGCCGCTGGTGTCGGATCGTCTGAAAGCATTATTGGAGAAATATATGCCAGGACTGGAATGGGAAGCGGCCATCCTTACCGATTTTCAGCAAGCTAGACAGGACGTGTACTGGATGCTTCGTCCGCCGATAGTGGATTGCGTGTCCGCACAAACGGAGTGGTATCCCAATGAAGTGTTGAAGCATTTGGTGCTCAAACAGGGGGATATCCCATCGCCTGTTTTTCGGATTGCGGGACTGATCGAACCCCATATCTATATCCATCTGTCGGTGGCAGAAAGTCTGCTGCGTCGATCTTTTACAGGCATTCGAGTACAACGAATCGAGATGGAGCACTAAGGAGGATGGAGCAAGGTGGAAGAAGCCAAAGTGAAACCGGGAACCGGTGCGAAAAAGAGCTATGTCGTGGCAGGAGCAATTTTAAGCTGTAGCTATGGCACGCAGCCTACCCGTTTGAAACGGCCTTTTAGCCATGGGGTCTACGTGAAAAACAAAGCACAAATGAACATTGGAGATTATGTACCGGGTGTGAACATCAAGTCCTTTGGGAACTGCTCCAGTCCATTAAACCCGGCTGTGCAAGCCAGCGAAATGGTGGACATCTATGGTGTGAAGAAAGCCCCGTGTGTTCCTGTCCTGACCATGCCGTGGCTGAACGGGAAAAGCGACATGAGGATTGAAGGCCAACCTGCCTTGACACAGAACTGTACCCATCAGTGTCTGTATTGTGGTCATATCCGAATTGAAAATGACGGGCAGGAGCTGGATTAATGCCTGTTTCATGACTGCTATATTTCGGACACCACGTCGCGGCTTTATGCTGTCGGAAAGGAGAAATGAACTCACTTGAGCGTATTGCAAAACGGAATCGGGTATGAAAGTCTGCGTTTTTACGGTTCCTTTCAGCCTCAACATATAGAGAAGCTTCAAATTACAAGAGCCATCAACGATCATGCATATTTGATGGTGAGCGGCATGCTGTCAGAAGAACAGGGAGCCGTATGTATTGGACAGAACATGGAGGATGAACCGATCGTTATCCGCCAATTGGATGAGCAGGGACAATCGATAAGACGATTGTTTCACGGTTTGGTTACACGCATGTCCGTATACTGCATACGGGGAGTATATACCTTTGAACTCGAGGCGGCTTCGCATTCGTATCAGATGGATATCAAGCTGAAAAAGCGGTCCTATCAGGATATTCACCGTACCTATGACGATCTGGTCACCGCATTGGTGCGCAAGTACATGTACGGCGATGCCATTGATACCGTAACGAACTATGCTAAACTGGACACTTTTGTTTTACAATATGAGGAAAAGGATTGGGCGTTTTTAAAGCGCCTCGCCTCCCGCTTTGGGTCGGTGATAGTGCCGGAGGTCACCGCAGCTTCTCCAAAGGTTTTTTTCGGGATGCCGGAAGGCAAATCGTACAGGGTGGAACGGGATGTATTTTACCGGGAAAGGAGAAAATCGTCAGGCATTACGCGCAGTTCAAGGCTTCTTATCGCAAGGAGCTGGGGCTGGAGCCACCGCAGGAGCTGAGAAGCCAGAAGGCGTCATATTTGGAGTAGGTCGGCAAGTCGATGTATGGGGGGGAAATAGTGGACAAAGTTTTTCTTGTCCGACCGTTTTTACCGAAAACTGAATACTGGATTAATAAGAAAGTGATTATTCCCAGTTGAAGAATCTAGTGGGGGATAGTCTCTTTTTTTTCGACATTATTCGTGGTTTTGTGAGAATTTTGTGAGAACAGTTTGATAGAATGTATTGCAATCATCAAATGTGGAAAGCGGGGGCATCCCCATTCCGCAATGATGACGGTATTGTCCAGCCGATATATGAATCAGGTGTTAGCAAGCAGAGATCCTGCAACGGAAAGACCAGAAGGGGACGTTAGGCATATGGGAAAGTAGTCGGTCTCTGGTCCTCTTGGCGTTGCAGATCGCAGAAGAGTTGAGGCGAATGAAGACTCGTGTGAAGTTCATCATCAAGTATAACGAGAGGCGAGTGAAAGTAGCAGATGATTAGACGGTGTATTTCTTCGTTATTAGTATTATTTCTTATTGCAGGAGTGACCCCTGTACATGCAGACGCTACTAACTTGGCGTTAAATAAAACTGCAACAGCTAGCAGTATATGGCCCGGTTCTCTTCCAAGTCATGCAGTCGACGGTTATTCACGTAGTGAGTGGGGACCCTCATCCGCAAGCGGTTCCCCGTGGCTTAAGGTTGACTTAGGCTCAGTGACACAATTTAATAGTTATATTGTAGAGACATGGCCTGAACGGTACAATAGTGCGATAACATTAGAAACAAGCAATGATGATTCAACTTGGACTGTAGTAGATACAGTATCTGGTAATACTGATGCAATTATAAATAAAACATTGCCTCGAGTTGTTAGTGCAAGATATGTGAAGGTTACGATTAATTCGTGGTCTTTTTTTCCTGCCATTACAGAATTCCAACTATACAATACCACGCTGGGGGCGCCAACCGACGTTGCAGCTACAGCAAGTGATGAGCAAGTAACGTTAAACTGGAGCAGCGGGTTGAATGCAACGAGCTATAAAGTGTATCAAGGAACATTGCCAGGTATATACGATGCAGCTCCGGTAGCGACAGTTAACGGCACAACTGCAACAGTAACAGGGCTGACCAATGGTACAACTTATTACTTTGCGGTTAAGTCTAATAACGAACACAGAGAAAGCTCTTTCTCGAATGAAGTGAGCGCAAAGCCACATATTAACCCGCCTGCGGCACCAACAGGACTCACAGCGACAGCCAGTAACGGACAAGTAGCGTTAAGCTGGAACAGTGTTGCCGGAGCTGTCACCTACGATGTTTACAAAGGAACAACATTGGGGTCCTACGAGTCAACCCCGGTTGCGACCGTGAGCGGGGCGACTTATAGCTACACGGAAACAGGTTTAACGAACGGTGTGACGTATTTTTTTGTAGTCAAGGCAAGCAACGCAGGAGGCAACAGCGACAACTCCAATGAAGCGAGTGCAACGCCTCAAGTTCCAGTACCTGGAGTGCCGGTATTGCTGCCCGCCACAGCGGGAGATTCGCGAGTAAGTCTTACTTGGAATCCTATGATCGATTCCACGGGGTACAAAATATTCAAAAGTACGACTTCCGGGGCTTATGGGTCAGAAGAAACCACGGTAAGTGGTTCGGTATACAGCTATGATGTAACAGGATTGGCGAATGGCACCACATACTATTTTGTCGTCCAAGCAACGAATCCAGCAGGAGAAAGCGCTGCTTCCAATGAAGTGAGCGAAACGCCCAAAACCGTTCCGTCATCGCCAACGGATGTAACTGTAACAGCAGGTGATAAACAAGCGACCGCCAGCTTCAATACCCCTGTCGAAAATGGAGGAAGCCCAATAACACGCTACGAGGTCACAGCCTCACCAGGGAATATCACCGCAATAGGGACGGCAAGCCCGATCACGGTAACGGGGCTGTCAAATGGCACCACGTATACGTTTACGGTGAAAGCTGAAAATGGTGCAGGTAGCAGTGCAGCTTCCGCTGTCTCCAAGGAAGTCACGCCAACAGCGCCATCCAGAAACAGAGATAAATCAGTAACGGATACATCATCTGCATCTTCTACAGCGACTGTATCGTCGACACAGACCACGTCGCCTGCTCCGGCACCAACTCCTGAACCTGCGCAGCCTACTGTTGATGTATTCAAGAGCAGTATTGTTAATGTAGCAAGCTCAGTTAAGGCTATTGAGTCCAAGGTAGCGGAAGCAAAGCAAGCAAATGTCAAGATTGAACTAGCTGACATTAAAGGGCACTGGGCTGAAAAGGCGATCAACACGTTCGTGAAACTGCAGTTTATCAAAGGTTATGGGGATGGACAGTTCAAACCTAATGGCAATATTACACGTGCGGAGTTCGCAATGCTTGTCTCTCGCGTATTCGATATTAGTGGCGATGCTGACCATTCCGCTGCTATGAGCGATATCAGCAGTCACTGGGCTAAGGAAGCTATTGAGAAGCTCGCCAGCGCAGAGGTAATTGGTGGATATGGCGACGGAACCTTCAAACCGAACCAAACGATTAGCCGTGAAGAAATAGTTATCATCCTATCCCGTATTGTGAACTTGAGTAGTGTGAATGAAGATGTTTCCAAAGGTAACTTTACAGATTTATCGAGTGCGAGCTCCTATGCAACGAATGCAATTAAGGATGTCGCAGAAGCGGGTATTATCACTGGCAAGAGCGATGGCGTATTTGATCCACAGGGCAATGCCACTCGCGCTGAGGCTCTAACAATTATTCTGAATGCATTGAGCCTTCACCCACAAGTTAAGAATCTCGTGGGTTCCTTGGACTAATGTCTTACCTGATATAATTCATATGTAACAGCGGAGCTATGTGACAAAGGTTATCCCGCAACAGTTGGAAAGGGCTGTTGCAGGATAACCTTTTGTTTTAGCTGCTGATATGATGTTGCCTATGATGCCTCATAAATGGATTGGGGTCCATACTACCTCCCTAAATAGGCTAAGTATTGCGGCGGTGGATTTTATCTCTGAAAGCAACCCAAGGGTTGATCTTCTTTTCTTTTGAATAAGTGTTGACAGGGATAAAAAAGTATTATATCTTTATATCAAGATAAATAAATTAAAGATATAACCAATCAAAAAAATTAAATATGGAGGTATAGATATGATTACAATTTTAAAAAGAATTAATCAGCTTGCAAAAAAAGAAAAAGAAGTCGGGTTAACTGAAATTGAAAAAATTGAACAAACTGATCTTCGCAAAGAATACCTTCAAATATTTCGGGGTTCTATAAAAAGCATCCTCCTGAATGCTACTATTTATGATCCGCATGGAGACGATATTACTCCTGAAAAACTAAGAAAAGAACAGGCCCAAATAGTACAACAATGAATTTAATTTTATTAAATATCTTTAATTTAATAATCTTTAAATAAAATTTAATATGGAGAGTGATTTTTATGTTGGCAAGTGGATTGTTACTGGTACGTTTGGTGGTTGGATTGTTGTTGGTCGGGCACGGAGCTCAGAAACTTTTTGGCTGGTTTGGCGGCTATGGTCCAAAAGGCACCGGCGCTTGGATGGAATCGGTCGGAATTAAACCCGGAGTATTCGTGGCCGTATCTGCTGGGTTGATGGAATTGCTGGGGGGAGCCCTATTTGCTTTAGGACTACTCACTCCATTGGCTGCATTGTTCATTACGGTGACTATGCTCGGGGCGATTTTCAAAGTACACGGCCAAAACGGGATCTGGGCAACAGCTAATGGCTATGAGTATCCGTTGGTTCTGATTGCAGTCGTAATCGGTATCGCATTGACAGGGGCAGGCTCATATTCCATCGATGCAATACTTAAATAAAAGATTATGAACCTTTAGAACACAACATCCCCTATTCGTCGTGTGTATCTCTAACTACTTAGACGAATAGGGGTAATTTTTTGTTGTATGGTTATTCTGTCGAAGGTTTCTTTTGTACCTCTCCATTCGTTTCTTTCTCAGTGAAAAAGTAAAGCAAAGCTAGCAGCGGCAGGGCGACTCCAATGAGAGCACTTAAATTCCAACCTCCTTGCGCATAAGACCAACCGCCTAACGATGATCCAATGGCACCACCTACGAAAAAAATAGACATGAAGAGTCCGTTCAGACGCCCCCTTGCTTCACTTCCCAAGGAGTAAATCACACGCTGCCCAAGTACAAGATTTCCCGATACGGCCATATCCAGTGTAATCGCTGAAACAAAGAGCAGTACAAGAGCAACTGTCGAATGGTTTTGAAAAAGATAGATTAGCAAAAAAGACAAGGCGGCAATGATCATGGCTAGCCCGGTTAAGAATTTGCTCCAGCCTTTATCAGCCAATCTTCCAGCAATCGGAGCTGCTACTGCTCCGCCCACACCAACTAAAGCAAACAATGCAATACCTTGCTGGGACATTCCGAAATCGTCCGCCAATCGTAGAGGAACAACAGTCCAAAATAGGCTAAAGGCTCCAAATAGACAGGCTTGATATAGGGCACGACGGCGCAATACGGGTGTTTGTTTTAAAAGAGTGCCCAGAGAGAAAATTAATTTGCCGTAAGATACCGTAGGCGCAGGCTTACGTTCAGGAAGAGCTCGCGAGAGTAGAACCGTCAACAGCGCCACAACAATTGCTGACAAAATAAATACGGCCTGCCACCCCCAGATACTGGTTATAAAGCTTGCCACTGGTCGTGCGAACATAATGCCTAGCAACAGTCCGCTCATTACATTCCCGACAACGCGGCCACGCTGCTCTTCAGATGCTAAGTACGTGGCATACGGCACCAGGATTTGGGCTACCACAGATCCGATTCCAATGAACAGAGATGCGGTCAGGAACAACGGCGCATTGGGGGCGAATGCAGCTGCGAGCAATGCACCGACTGTAATGATTAGCGATACGACCATGAGGCGTCGATTTTCAATAATGTCACTGAGCGGTACGATAAACAGTAATCCCACGACATAACCGATTTGAGTTAAAGTAACAATGAAGCCCGCTGCTGTGGAAGAAAGGCCCATAGCAACATGGATAGGCCCTACCAGGGTTTGAGCATAATAAAGATTGGCAACGATAAGGCCGCATGCGGCTGCCAACAGAAACATCATCCAATTTGAAATACGGTTACTTTCTATGGCTTGTTGTTCTCTTTGCATGATAATCCTCCTCGTAATTGTTTAGTAATTGTGCAACAACACTCATTGTTTCAGTGCTACCAGCAAAAATGAATACTGAACGTATAGTTCATTAATTCGATAATCAAATAATATACTGAACGTTTTGTTTTGTAAATAGGTAAATTCGTTTTATTTTTACTTGTCATTTGATATACTAAACGTACAGTTTATTTTTTGTGTTTATACCTATCAGGAAGGTGGCATTCCAGTGCAAGGTAAAAGAGGACGTCCGCGTAATGTCGAGACGCAAAAGTCTATCCTTAACGCTTCATATGATCTACTGTTGGAGCATGGCTTTGGAGCGGTTACGGTAGAAAAAATTGCTGAACGAGCTAAAGTTAGCAAAGCGACCATTTATAAATGGTGGCCTAACAAGGCTGCCGTGGTGATGGATGGTTTTCTATCAGCTTCCATAGCAAGATTGCCCGTACCCGACACGGGTTCTGTATTAGATGATATCCTCATTCATGCTACGAATTTAGTTCGGTTCTTGACAAGTCGGGAGGGTAAAATCATTACGGAGTTAATAGGTGAAGGGCAGCTTGATTCAGGATTATCGGAGGCATACCGGACGCGGTATTTCCATCCTCGGCGGCTCGAGGCCAGGCTTCTTATGGAGCGTGGGATTGAGCGTGGGGAATTGAAGAAAAATCTCGATATTGAATTAAGCACAGATCTCATTTACGGACCGATTTTTTATCGATTGCTGGTAACTGGTGATCCATTAGACGATTCCTATGTGCAGCAATTAGTAATGAATGCGTTCGAAGGAATTCGCTTGGACTGAATCAGGATTAAAGAAACAAAGAGGATGTCCCAAGGCCTCTTCTTTAAAGCACCAAACTCAGAATTTGGAGATTTTTGATTTTGAGTTGTCGGAAGAGGAAATGAATGTGATTTCGAAGTTCAGCAGTGAGGACGGATATGGGGGCAGGACCCCAAAGCTTATGAAGAATTATAATGCGGAAGGATAGACTCCTCTCCAATTGATTAGCCCACTCAGAGAGCGGGCTTTTTCTGTTTCATGAGCTAGCTTGTAAATGGACTGTAGGTCAAACACCCAAATGTCAGGGAAATGAACCCTTTTTTCCGAATTTGATGTATTATATGGTAGGAATGCAGTCTTTTCGAAGGGAGACCATGATGGGGATTCTGTCGAGATTTAGGGATATTATGAAAATGAATGTTAACGCCTTATTGGATAAGGTGGAGGATCCGGAGAAGACGATTGATGATTATATGCGGAACCTGAACATCGACCTGGGCAGGGTGAAGGCGGAGACAGCTTCAGTGTTGGCGGATGAGCGAAGAGCGAAAAGAGCTTTGGATGAATGCAGAGCCGAGATCAAAAAGCTTCAGAATTATGCTATGAAGGCAGTGGAAGCTGGCAATGACGAGAACGCTCGAAAGTTTCTGGAGAGAAAGGCAACGCAGGTGGAGAAACGGGGACAATTTGAAACCGCTTATGACTTGGCTTCATCAAACGCCGAAAATATGAAACAAATGCAGAATAAACTGGTGTCCGATATGAACCAATTGGAAGCACGGCGCATCAAGCTAAAAGGGAAAATGGCGGTTGCCAAAGTACAGCAATCATTGAACGCCATGGGCGGCCAGGATTCCGTATTCGAAGCTATGGAAGAGAAGGTTAACAGGGCATATGATGAAGCAATGGCTATAGCCGAGCTTAGAGCAGGGACGCAGGACGATCTGGATGATTTATTCGCACAATATGAGAAAAGCACGAACGCAGAAGATGAATTGGCTGCGATCAAAGAAAAACTGAAAGATCGGAAATAACAGTTCTTTATGATAGAGGTGAGCAGATGCCGGTTATCGAATACAAATGCCCAAACTGCGGCAGTGGCATGGTCTTTGACAGTGAAACAGGAATGTTATCCTGTCATAGTTGCGGAAGAAAGGACAATATTGAGTATTTTCCAGATCCTCTGGCGAATCGCGTTTTTTCAGAAGACGAGGCTCAGGAGTACCATTGTAACAGTTGCGGAGCAGTTATTATGACCGAAGTAGAGACAAGTGCGACGGTTTGCAGCTTTTGCGGATCAGCGGTTGTGCTTGGCGAACGACTGACAGGGGAGCTGGCCCCGGCGCAGGTCATTCCTTTTTCGATCAGTAAGGAAGAAGCTATGCAAGCTTTCCGAAAATGGTGCAAGAATGGCCGTCTGACGCCGAATCGGTTCATGACAGCAGATCGAATCAAGGGAATCACCGGGATGTATGTGCCTTTTTGGTTATATGAATTACATAATAAAATTGAGGTTCAGGGTCAGGGCAAAAAAGTGAGAACCTATACAAGCGGGGACTACGAGTATACGGAAACGCAGCATTTTGATGTATACCGGAAAATTCGTCTGAATTACGTGAAGGTTCCGATTGATGCCGCGGAGAAAATGAACGACGAGCTGATGGATAAATTGGAGCCTTTTCCTTACGATCAGCTAAAAAGCTTTAAAACTCCGTATCTCGCCGGCTACATTGCGGAGAAATACAGTTATAACGACGAGGAGCTCTTCCCGCGAGTGAAAGAAAAAGTGAAGGAATATATTGATGCTTATATTCAGTCTTCGGTGTCAGAATATACTGCTGTGGACTATACGGATAAGCAAATAGACACAACACGAAAAAATGCCGACTATGTCCTGCTCCCGGTATGGGTAATACACTATGACTATAATAGGTTGGAGCATACGTTTGCCATGAACGGTCAGACGGGCAAGGTAGTTGGCAAGCCTCCGATTAGCAAGGTCAAAGCGACTGCATGGTTTGCAGGCATTTTCGGTGTCTCTTTCCTTTCATTGAAGCTAATCACTTGGGTGATCATGGGGGGGATGTTTTAATGAAAAGGGTTGGACTGATCCTGGCAATCTTGTTTTTCTTCACTGCTTTTCTAGCCGTTCCTGTGGAAATGAAGGCCGAGGCGGCTACAACGGAATGGAAGTCCTTGATTTATGATGAAGCGGGTCTGCTTAATCAGGAAGAGTATGATGAACTGAACACGATGGCTAATCAATACGGGGCCGAAAGAGAAACGGACATTATTATTTTTACCTCCAGCAATTCCGACAATATGGATGTTATGAAAATGACGCAGGATTTTTATGATGATCATGGGCCTGGATATGACAGGTCTCATGGAAATGCGGTTATTTTAACGATGGATATGAGAAATAGAGAGATTTATTTGGCCGGATTTTACAAAGCGGAAAGGTATCTGGATGACGACAGACTGGATAAAATACGTGACGAGATTAGCCCGTATCTGACGAGCGGTAACTATGAGCTTGCATTCCAAAAATATATTTTAAGTGCGCACAGGTATTTGGGAATCCGACCAGGGGTGAACCCGGACAGTATATTTTATAGTATTGCGTTTCAATTGGTGGTTTCACTGGTATTGGCGGGGATTATCGTGGGTAAGATGGTTTCCAATTCCGGCGGCCGAGTTACGGTCAATCGCCAGACCTACGAGGATGCAAGCACTTCAGGGATTTTGGCTCATCGGGATCAATACCTCCACACAACAACAACGAAACGGAAGATCGAAAAGAGTAGCAGTAGCAGCGGTTCAGGCGGGGGAGGAACCACCAGTGGCGGTCATTCGCATAGCGGCAGCAGAGGTTCATTTTAACTGAGGGGATGGGAATTGAATGTCGTTCTTTAGAAACCAATTTGCGAATGTTGTAGAGTGGGAAGAATTTAGAGATGATATGATTTTTTGGAAATGGAGCAATCGGGAGATTAAGAAAGGAAGCAAGTTAATGATCCGCTCCGGTCAAGACGCGATTTTCGTAAATAACGGTAAGATCGAAGGGATTTTCGAGAATGAAGGATCTTACAATATAGATTCTGAGATTATCCCGTTTCTGTCCACGTTAAAAGGGTTTAAATTCGGCTTTAACAGTGGTATGAGGGTGGAAGTTTTATTCGTCAATACGAAGGAGTTTACCGTGAAATGGGGGACGCAAAATCCGGTTTTGATCCCGACTCCCCAGCTTCCGGGGGGTATGCCCATTCGTGCCAACGGCACGTTTAATTTTAAGGTGGACGATTATGTTACGCTCATAGATAAGGTTGCCGGGATGAAAGACAGCTATCTGGTAGAGGATGTTAAAATCCGGATTACTTCTGTGCTGGATCAGTTGTTAATGAAGTGGATCAGCAGAGAAGGGAAGGACATGTTCAATCTGCAAGCGAATGCTTCCGATATTTCCAAAGGCATTCAAGAAGATCTGGATATGCAAGTGATGGACAACGGGATGACGATTACAGGCTTTCACGTGATGAGCTTCAATTATCCTCAAGAAATTCAGGATATGATTACGAAGACGGCTTCTCATGAAATGATCGGTAATTTGCAAAAGTATCAACAGGTCACGATGACGGACGGTATTGCATCTGGCAACGTAAAAGGCGGCGGCGCTGCTTCGGACATGGCGAGTATGATGATGGGGATGAATATAGCAAATGAAATGATGAAAAATTTGAATTCTAACCAAAATCCTCCGGCCGAGCTTCAACCCGAATCTGCCGCTCCTTCTCCTTCTGGAGACCATAAAAAGCCCAATTTCTGTCCTAACTGCGGTGTGAAAAACGAAGGAGCTAACTTCTGTCCGAATTGTGGTCAGAAACTCTGAACGTGTAACCCATGAGGTCGGTTTATTTACGAGCGGAATTAAATTTATTTAATACTGAATAAGTGGATAATCCCAAGGAGTGAATATATCGTGGGTAAAAGACTTTTGCAGTCCCATAGCATATTCCCGACGAATGATATTGAGAAAACATCTAAGTTTTACAGCCGATATTTAGGCTTTAGAGCTGTGTCATATATGGAAGCAGAAGAGCCACATATTTGTTTGTATCGTGATGATACGGAAATTATATTGACTAAATCTTTGGGGCAAAAAGTTGTTCCCAATAGAGAATTATATGGCTATGGTATGATGCCTACTTTATTACCAAGCAACTAGAACAGCTAAAACAAGAATTTGAGGCTGCCGGGGTAGAAATTGTACGCTCTTTGTCGAATACAGACTATAACAATAAAGAATTTGTTATTGAGGATGTAGAAGGTCGGTGGATTGGCTTTGGTATTAAAGAAAGCAGTTCATCTAATTGAGCGAAAAATTTACCTTTACAAGGATTGGTCTATCTGAAAAACCGCTCACTGAGCGGTTTTTTTGTCACTATAAAGGATTGAAAAATGTGCACAAGATAAGGTACTATAGCTATATAGTATATATTTATATTAATTAATTAGTTATTACATTAACAAAATATATGTATAGGAGCAACGAAGATGACCAAATTCCAAGATCAAATCATTGCGCAGTACAATTTTGATGATGCTGGGAACGTAGGCAAGGATAGCTCAGGGCAAGGTAATGACGGGGTTGCTTCCGGCACGATAGCACCAACAATCTCCAATGCTAGCGGCAGAGCGGCTTTGATGCTTGCGGGAGGTCCAAATGGTACATCGTATATACAGCTTCCTTCCAATTTGCTTAAAGATGTAAGCGATAACACGGGTGTCACGGTGACTGCTTGGGTTAACTTCGGTAGATTCACGGATATGTGGGAACGTGTTTTTGACTTTGGCAAAGCCCATACAGGGCCCTACATGTTCATGACACGGAATCTGCGCGGGACTCTTTTCGCCGAGGCAGATCTGTCTGTAGATCCGGGGAGAGGTTTTGTCCGGGATGAGTGGATGCACATAGCCATGTCCGTGATCGGCACAAAAGGCGGCACATTAAGCAGTGCGGGTCCGCTTGTGTATGTGAACGGCGAAGTCGTAGCGGACGGCTCCATCAGTCAAACCTCCAGCGGCAACTACGCCAAGCTGCGCAAATGGTTTGAAACATTTACGGACTCATCCAACTACAGTAACAATTTTATCGGTCGTTCCCAGCATGCGGCGGATGTGGACTTTTCCGGCTCACTATCGGACTTCCGCATTTATAAAGCAGGCTTGTCAGCGGACGAAGTCATTGAGGTCATGTGCGAATCGTTGACGGACGAAGAGATTGTGAAGCTTGCTCGCGATAAGTATTTGTCCTTCCCAACGACGATTGTAACCAAGGACTTGTCCCTGCCAACGGTCCTCATGGGCGGTAGAGTAGAAGTGACCTGGAAATCCAGCCACCCTGAGATACTCTCTGACAACGGTCAGGTCCAGACAATTACCTCCTCACAGGGGGTAACCGTGACAGCCTTCTTGACGAAGGGCCCAAGCTGTATTGAAAAAAGTTTTGAAGTATCCGTCCTGCCGGAACAGCTACCTCCTTACACTTTGACCATTCATGGAAATAGGGAAGTCATGGATATCAGTGAAGTGATGTACGGCTTGTTCTACGAAGATATCAATAATGCAGCGGATGGCGGAATTTATGCGGAGCTTGTTCAGAATCGTTCCTTCGAGTCCTTCGTGTTTGATACCTATTCCCATGCTTCCGGTGAATGCGGCTGCTCTACGGGGCGTAACCGTAACCCTTTGTTTGCCTGGTCTGGTGATACGGACAAGATGACTCCGCAAAATAGCGGCGGATTAAATGAATTTTTAGGTGCTAAAGACAAAGATGTGAACTCTTATTATGTGACGGTAGCGGATGGTGCGACTATTCGGAATAAGGGCTTTTCGGATTCTAACCAGAATTGCGCCATGTCTATCCAAGCGGGTGACAAGTATGATTTCACCATCTGGGCGAAGGCCGAGTCGGCAGGCACGATCACGTTACAACTGCAAGATGCGAATGAGAAGGGGATTAGTGATTCGGTAAATGTACAGGTGGAAGGCGGGAACACGTGGAAGAAGTACGGCATAGATTCCAGGCTTGTGCTGACAGGATCGGCTACGGTTCTGGGGCAACTGGTGATGACATTTGACGGTGAGATTTCAATGGATATGGTTTCCTTGTTTCCACAGGATGTGTGGGGTGCAGGGGAGGAAGCCCGATCCCCATCGGCACACGCCAACTTCCAAGGGAATCCCAACTATAGACTGAGAAAAGATCTGGTGAACGCGCTGGTCGATATGCATCCGAAGTTCCTGCGTTTTCCGGGCGGTTGTATCTCTGAGGGTTCGTTTATATGGGAAAATGTATACGACTGGAAGGAATCTATTGGCGATATTGAGCTGCGCAAGGAAAACTTTAATGTATGGGGCTATATGATGACCATGGGCCTTGGCTATATGGAGTATTTCCAGTTGGCCGAAGACCTGAATGCGGCTCCGCTTCCCGTTATGGCCTGCGGCGTTCTCTGCCAAGCTCGTTCCGATTACGCTCATCCGGCAGGTGGCGCACTAAGAGAGTACTATATCAAGAACTTTACGGACCTGATCGACTTTGCGATTAGCGTGGATTTTGAGCACAATGAATGGGCTGCCATGCGTAAAAAAATGGGCCACGAAGCGCCGTTCGATCTGCATTATTTGGGAGTAGGGAACGAAAACTGGGGTACAGAATTCTTTGCCAACTTTGAAGTGTTCAAAACGTCTATTGATGCGTATATGGAGGAAAACTATCCAGGCTATGAGCTGCATATCATCTCCACGGTTGGCGCTCAAGCAGATGACGATGCATATCAGCAGGGCTGGAAGTTCCTGAGTGGTAATATAACCGGTTCAGCTAAGGTCGCTTTTGCAGATGGTGCCCAAGTGACCGAAGAAACCGTGACATGGTATGAGAAGCAAAAAAATTACATGGACACCATTGCAGATGAGCACTACTACCGTTCCAACGAGTATCTGCTTAATAACGCGGACCGATATAACTATTACTATAGAGCGTATAACGCAGACGGCAGCATAGACTGGAAGGAAACGTCCAAGGTGTTCGTGGGTGAGTATGCATCCACGGATAAAAATACATTGGCAGGCGCAGTAGCAGAGGCAGCGGTGATGACGGGCTTCGAAAATAACGCCGATGTCGTTCTGTTGGCTGCCTATGCGCCGCTGTTCAACAAGGTGCTGACGGACGGAACCTATAGATGGACCCCGGACTGCATCTGGTTCGATGACGAAACGGTGTGGTTTACGCCGAACTACTATGTACAGCAAATGTATGCTAAATATTTAGGTAATAAAGTATTGGCGACCTCTTTTTCCACTTACAAAAACGGCAAGCCGATAGACCTCATTCCTCAGGGTGGAATTGAGATCGCGACAGGCAACGCCGAAGTGATTGTCAAGCGTGTGACTGTCACTTCCAACAAGGACGGCTGCGTGCTGCTGGATCAGGACTTTTCCCAGGAGTTGAATCCGGCTTGGCAGGTCATTCCGGGCTCCGTGGGATCTACGGTGGAGGCAGGCAAGGGGCTTGTCCTCCAAGCTCAAGCCAGCGGTCTGAACGGCCTGTACATTTTGGACGACCAATGGACGAATTATAAGGTGGAGGTTGTGGCTTCACGCATTTCTGGCACGGACGGTTTTTATGTGGGTGCAGGTCTTACGGATATTTCCGCAGAGAAAAAGGACGTGGTCGAATATGCCATTGGCTATGGCGGCAAGGCAACGGGCGTGAAGGTTTACAAGCAAGGGGTGGAAGGCTATACCTTAGGTGACTACTCTTCCAGTACTGCGGCAGGCAACCTGAGAGCGGCCACCTATGAAGAGCTTGCTGACAACACGGATTACACCATCACGGTGAATTACGGCGGTGAAACCGGCAACAGCCTGATCTGCTCTTACACTGACGGAGTGACAAGCAGCAAAGTGCTAGACTACAAGCTGGAAGCTTACAACAAAGACGTGTTCAACTCGGTGACCAAGGATGCTGAGCATGTATATGTGAAGCTTGTGAATGCCGACAACGTGGATAAAACGACGCAACTGAACCTTCAGGAATTGAGTGTGGAGTCCAGCGCCAAGCTGATTACACTAACCGACGATTCCTCGCTTGTTCATGTGCCAAACGTGAATAAAAAGAATAATGAGAAGGTTGTGCCTACTGAGCAGCAGGTTTCGCTCAGTAATAACGCGATCCTTCTGCAATTACCTGCTAATTCGGTGAATGTACTGGTGCTGGATCTTAAGGCGTAGGCAAACTGAGGCACGTAATCATGTGTAGAAAATTTGAAAAACCCGCTCACTGAGCGGGTTTTCTTTGGGTGAAACTAGTGTTAAAAAAGTCCTAGACCCCCGTGGTTTTAACGATGTAATCGAACGAGTTCATTATTCTAACAGACGCTATATCCAAATATCATTGGCTGCTGTTAATTCGGACTCAGTCCCGCCAGTGTTAACTACACCTCTAGGCTCCACCAGCATGATATGGCATTCCTTTTCGGCGAAAGGCTTGTGCTCGACTCCCCTTGGGACAATAAACATCTCGCCCTGGGAGATTTTCACCTGACCATCGCGGAAATCAATGAACATCTCCCCTTCGAGCACCATAAACACCTCGTCGGTATCTTGATGATCGTGCCATACAAAATCCCCAACAATCTTGACGAGCTTAAATTGATAGTCATTCATTTCGCCAATAACTTTCGGAGACCAATGATCGTTGAACTTAGATAATTTCTCATTCAGGTTAATAGCTTGGTAATGGATACTATTCCCTCCGATTCTTTTACCTCCATTATACCATTAACGAGGTTTAGGTATTATGAAGATAATGCAGTCAGAATGTTGTCAGAAGAAAATAAAGTCCTGGACTGTCGCTGTTTTATTGAACTAACGTTCCCCGTTAAATTAATAACTCTATCTGCAATTTCCCTTACTGTCCATCATGTATTATGATTCTATAAAAAGGGAAGGGACTCTTCTGCCCATGGAATTATCGAGGTCTCAGCAATTAGCTCAAGAGTATATAACAAATTACGCAAGAAGCCGCAAAAATGAGGTGGAGCAAACAATTAGGGAAATCCTTCAAATGTCCAGCATCGAGCTGAAGACATTTGAAGATGCTATCACTAAACTAAAATCTCATGCAAGTATTGCGCTACACTTTCACCCAGATCGATTAGATCCGACCATGAAAAGTGTTGCTGAAGCACTACTTGAGCAGGGAATTTATAAAAGCCAGTTTGAGACTTTCCTATCGAATGGAAGTGTATCAGCATTTTCAGGTGGTGAACGTGACGTTTGGGAGAATAAAATGTTTGGCGGAGCGTACCAAATAAATGGCTCAACCAATAGCGAACGGCCCAAGTATGGGGCACTCAATGTCATGTTACATCCCGATGGACCTGCTCCACGTTTTGGATCATGCTATTTCCTTTTATCCCCTGAGGTCTCTCATCGTTGCACTTATACTTATTTGGATTCTCACCAAGACCCCAAGGAAAAGGGGACGTATGAGGAATTTGGCCTCATTTTGGCTGCTCTCATGAGGGATGCGTTCTATAGTGATTTTGCCATTGGTGAAAGAAATCTGACGGTTCGAAAGTTAATCGACCATATGCTCGTCAATCTGGAGAAACCATTCCAAAATCCATCAGACAAAGAGCCCAACCGAAATCTTAACCACTATATCGAAGCTCAGGTTCATGGTGACATTTTTCTTAAAGAAGACGTAAAGATACTTGTTGCCGATCCATCATTTAAGGGCACCCATACAGGACGAATCTTAGAACAGATATGTTTAAAGTATTCAGTTGATCTTTACTGGCACATGGGCTTTACGCTTTTGGTTGATGAGGTTCCTATGAATTTTAGAGGTCCTTCGATGCCTTCACTAGCCAAAAGAATTGCGCAAAGTGATTTTATTGATGTAAATATGATTGGCTCTGCAGCTATGGACTTGAAACGAAATCCAAGTAATTGGAGCGATAGAGGAACCTACAAAGAAGTTCTGCAAGAATTAAAATTACTCTGGCATGTTTTAGTGAGATATGGAAAGCCAATGGAAAAGTGAACAATTTTCCATGAAGATGGAGCAATTCTGTTAGCGTAATAGGAGGTTACCAGTCTAATACTTTATTTTCTTTTAACAGATGTTGAATGTAACTTTCTGACAGGCATTACTGCGTGCTTCTGTTTACCAATTCACGCGGATTGATGCCATCGTCTATTGTTAGCGGGATGCGTGCTCCTTTGGAGATTTGCTCCCAAGGCACCATTTTAAAGTTCTGATTCAGCTTTTTGCCGTTTTGAAGATTTTCATCATCTTGTACAACGAAGATACCGTGCGGGAAATCCTTGCCTAAACCATAGCCAAGAACATCAATACCGTCTGTAAAAGAGGTCCCGTCCACCGTAGGGCTGGCGTTGATCGTAAAGTTGCTTATATAAGCGTTGTCGCTTTGTCGTTCATAGATTGCATAGCTGCTGTTTCCTTGGCTGGAAGCGATGAGATACCCCTTGCCGTCTTTGCCGTAATACAATGTAAGTCCCTCTATGTCATCTTGAAGTCTGCGTCCGTCTGCAACATCCACACGTCGTAGCGGCTCGGAAGAACCGTCTGGCTCGGCATCATATTTCCAAATGGCGTGATCCTCTTCAGCAATGTAAACCGTGCCATATTCATCATCAGCGACCATGCCTTCAGATTGCGTAGCGAGCTTGAACTGGCGGACAAGCTTACCAGCTATTTTGCCATTTCCGTTGTCCGTCAGCTCATATTGTTCAAATTCACCCTCTTTGCCCAAAACGAGCGCGTAAAACTTGTCTGTCTTGAGGCTATGGTACAGGCTGAACCCGTATACTTCTTTCATAGATGATTTAATAGGCTGGTCAACCACGTTTGTTAACGTTCCTGATACTCCATCAATGGCAAAAATATCAACGGTGTTGTTGGTGCGATTGGTTGCTCCTGCAATATCAATCTTTTTGCCGCCCAGTGTAAAACCGTAACGGATATCCACGTTGTTCATTTTGCCGACTTTATAGTTTTGTAATTGCTTGCCTTGCAGATCATAGACCAAAATTCCGCCGCCTTTATTGGTCGCTATAAGTCTGCTTTTCTCCGGGTCTGCCGGATTGAGCCAGATAGCAGGGTCGTCTGCCGCGTCATCCCCATCCTCCACTGCTTCTGTCTCAGCAGTAGGGGTAACCTTGTAGGTAGGAACTGCGTCTTTGGGATCAGCATATTTGCTGTTTTCTGTCTCAAGCGTGGCAAGCAGCTTTGCCGGAAGATATAAATTCCCGCCGACCATCTTGATTTCACGATCTGCTTCTCCGGTTTGGCCTGCCAGACGATAGGTCTTCTCACCGACGGTAAAGGTGCCGACAATGCCGTTTTTCAGCTTGACCGCAGCAGACTTGTCGTCACTGTCCCATGTAATGACCGCTCCCATTTTTTCCGCCTGTGTTCGCAGCGGTGCATACCCGGATGACTGAACGTCTGCCGCCTTGGTTATTTCAGCAGGTGATACCAAAGCCCCGGCCAAGACTGTCAACAGGGCTAGTTTAGTTGTCTTCATATGTATACCCCTTTTCACGATGTAAAATCTATAGCTGACTTAGTATAAAGGGGCAATATAACGGGAGTATGTTAAAAATGTAAAGGAGATGTAATGCCTGTACATTTTTCGATTCAATGAGCCGGCTTCCAATATTGTTGCCTATAGTTTTTCGGGGACATACCGAATTTTTGTTTAAAGCATTTGGAAAAATAGCTGGCTTGGGAGA
The DNA here is from genome assembly GCF_059417685.1 of Paenibacillus sp. LT-B23. Taxonomy (NCBI): domain Bacteria; kingdom Bacillati; phylum Bacillota; class Bacilli; order Caryophanales; family Paenibacillaceae; genus Paenibacillus; species Paenibacillus sp. LT-B23. The sequence continues at coordinate 66,775 of NZ_JBSQBM010000017.1, forward strand.
ACCCTGTTTCTTCTGTGATTTGTTGGACGGACCAGTCGGTTTGCAGCAGGAGACTGCGTCCTTGATCCAGACGATAATCCATTAAATATTCAAGCGGCGTACGGTGGAAAGCGGTCTTCATGCATCTGGCGAGATAGTTTTGATGTACGTGAAAATGGGCCTCCAGGTCTTTGTTGGTGATCGTATTTTTGTAATTCTGTTTCAGGTAAATTTCGATCTGTTCCGCTAACTTAGAGGAGCTGTCTTTATTATTCTGATCATGCTCCAAACTTTGAAAAATATTCACAAACGTCTGTTGGGCCTCCCATAATGCCAGCTTTCTAGGTTTTAAAGTAGAGGATAACAAGTAGTCCAGCTTGGAAAATAGCTCATGCGGATTCACCACTTTTTGGATTTTGGGCAAATGAATGGTCGTATGTTCTGAATGAAAATGCAGCTCGGGAATGGGGGTGCTAGGTACAATAAGATCGGGCGAGGATTGTGCGCACCATGTGCTATTGGTTTGAAAGTGGAACCAGTAAAAGGAGGTTTGTTCTGTACATGCCTCAATGGGAAAATGGTGTTTATCCGGCTCAAGAATGAGAGCGTAATTTTCAGTTACCTTCCACGCTTCATCCTCCTCGCCTATGTGCAACAGACCTTCCTTGACAATAATAACGTCAAAATAGCCCAGATTATAACGATTCGGGTGCCAATCCCCTTTTTGGTATGTAGTAATATTCCCCTCAATGAAATAAGGCAATGGAGGGACAAGGAAGGACAAAAAGTCGGTTTTACTCATGGAAGTCAGCTCCTTTATGTGTGTGAAATCGTATAACTTTTAGTTAAGGATTGCGATTTTTTTTATAAATTCAGATTGATAAAATAAGGACTGTAGCAAGGGAAGCTCAGGTTAGCTTGGCCGGGTATTTATCTTTACTTTATCCTTATTTTTTCAAAAATGAAAGCGTTCTATTTTCAGGAAGGGATGTTTATCCAATGAAAACAGCAAAGCCAGTAAAACATGTCGTCGTTGAGGATTCATTTTGGAAAAAGTATAAGCAGGTTGTGGCGGAAGAGGTCATTCCTTATCAGTGGAAAGCATTAAATGATGAATTACCAGATACAGAACCCAGTCATGCGATTGAAAACTTTAAAATTGCGGCTGGTGAATCCAGCGGGGAGTATTATGGAACCGTTTTCCAAGATAGTGATATTGCCAAATGGCTGGAGACGGTGGCCTTTAGTTTAAGGGATCATCCGAACCCTGAACTTGAAGAACGGGCGGATGAAGTGATTGCGCTGCTGGGAAGAGCTCAAGCTGAAGATGGATATTTGAATACGTATTATTTGCTGAAAGAGCCCAACAATCGTTGGACCAACTTACGCGATAACCATGAGCTATATTGTGCGGGACATTTTATAGAAGCGGCGGTTGCCTATTACGAAACGACAGGCAAAACGAAGTTTCTTCACATTATGGAGAAATACGTGGACCTGATCCAGCAGATTTTTGGTACGGAAGAGGGCAAACGAAAAGGCTACCCTGGGCATGAAGAAATTGAGCTGGCTTTGATCAAACTATATGATGTGACTGAAAATGATAAGTATTTAAAATTAGCACAATATTTTATCGAACAGCGGGGGCAGCACCCGATTTATTTTGAAGAGGAACGAGAGAACAGAAAACAAATTCAAACAGAGCCCACCTGGAATGATGATAACAACATTAATTTTGGCTTAGGCTTTGAATACCAGCAGGCACACAAGCCTGTTCGGAAACAAACAGAGGCCGTCGGTCATGCCGTAAGAGCGGTGTATCTGTATATTGCAATGGCAGATTTGGCTGCGAAAACAGGAGATGCCTCCCTTTTAAAAGCCTGTGAAACCCTGTGGGACGATGTCACGAACCGAAAAATGTACATTACTGCCGGCATAGGCTCTTCTGTAAATGCAGAAGCGTTCACTTGCAATCATGATCTCCCGAATGACAGCATGTACTGCGAAACCTGTGCCTCTGTAGGGCTGGCCTTCTGGGCCAATCGTATGCTGCGCTTAGCGCCAGACCGGAAATATGCCGATGTGCTGGAGCGTGCGCTGTACAATGGGACAATTAGTGGGATGGATCTGGATGGGAAACGATTTTTCTACGTAAACCCACTGGAAGTAAATCCTTTTCAAAAATCCAGAAAAGATCAGGAGCATGTAAAAACAGAACGGCAAAAATGGTTCTTCTGTGCGTGCTGTCCGCCCAATTTAGCGCGCATGATCGCTTCGGTCGAAGATAATATGTACACCCAAACCAAGGATACTCTGTATACGCACCTGTATATTGCAAGCAAGGTAAACATGGTTTTATCCGGTCAAAAGGTTGAAATTACACAGACTCATCATTATCCATGGGATGCGGACCTGACCTTTTCGATTCATGCAGCAGAGCCGACTTCCTTTACATGGGCACTTCGGATTCCGGGTTGGTGCAAGCAGGCAGAGGTGAAGGTGAATGGCGAAACCATTTCATTACACCATCTGGAAAAAGGCTATGTAGAAATTCAACGCACCTGGAATGACGGTGATGTGGTAACTCTGCATTTGGCTATGCCCGTTGAACGGATTCGGAGCAATCCTCTTGTCTCCATGAATCAGCAGCAAGTTGCTCTCCAACGCGGCCCAATCGTGTATTGTCTGGAAGAAGTGGATAACGGGGAGAACTTGGCTGGACTAAGATTGCCCAAGGACAGTCTCATTACAGAAGAGTTTAGCGAAAACCTGCTTGGTGGCATTGTAAAGCTGACCACGGAGGGGTATCGGGTGAAAAATTCACCGGCATTATATAGCTCGGAGCCCCCTGAATTGGTTTCTCAACAAATCACAGCTATTCCTTACTACGCCTGGTGCAATCGGGATAAAGGGGAAATGCGTGTGTGGGTTTATGAATCATAATTCATTCTTATGGGGAGAGAAGAGATCATGAGCACGAGAATTGTGAGTACGGAACCACCCGAGAAAGCAGACAGTACAGTTCCTTTTCATCGTAAAATCAGCTATTCATTAACGGATACAGCGGGCAATCTTTTATACTGTGTCATTTCCAGTTATCTATTGTATTTTTATACCGATGTGTTCGGTCTTTCTATTGGGATTGCCGGGACATTACTATTTATCACCCGCTTCATTGATGCCATTGATGCCCCGATCTGGGGCATCCTGATTGACCGAACCAAGTCAAAATACGGGCAGAGTAGACCTTACTTTTTATGGTTATGTATCCCGTTTGCGGTGTTCATGGTTCTTACGTTCACAACACCCAACTGGAGTGAGTCTGGAAAGATTGCGTACGCAGCCATCACTTATATCATAGCCGGTATCCTGTATACAGGAATCAGTACGCCCATTACGTCCATTCTGCCTAACCTGAGCACGAACTCTAACGAGCGTGTCGTATTGAACTCCTTTCGTATGGTCGGGGGGAATGTGGGCTTCTTCATAGCCACGACGTTTACGTTGCCTTTAGTCGCCTTCTTTGGGCAGGGAAATGATCAAAAAGGCTTTTCCTTAACGCTCGTTTTATTTGGAATCATGGCTATTATCATGTTTTTGATAGCATTTGCTGATTTGCGAGAAAATGCAGGGGTTAAAACGAAATCTGTTCCGATTGCTAAAAGTTTTACAGCCATCAAACGAAACTGGCCCTGGATGCTCGTCGTAGCTGCTAACCTGTGCTATTGGATTGGCTTGAATATCCGTTCAGCCACGCTTATCTTTTATCTGCAATACAATCTGGACAGCAAAGACCTGGTCCCTTTAATCAACGGACTAACCTCATTACAATTGATCTCGATGGTTCTCATTCCGTTTTTCGCCAGAAAATTAAGTAAAAACAGCATCATGATTATTGGATTGATTTTGGCTGCACTGGGTCAGGTCGTGATTTTAATGGGCAGTACGGACTTAACCCTCATTATTATCGGCTGGATTATTGGTGCGTTAGGATCAGGCTTTGCATGCTCTATGCCGTTTGCAATGTTATCAGATACGGTCGATTACGGGGAATGGAAAAATGGTATTCGGGCAAGTGGCTTCCTGACCTCCATTGGAAGCGCATTCTGTATTAAAGCGGGTAGCGGAATCGGCGGATTATTGCCAGCATGGATCATGGGCAGCACCGGTTACATCGCTGGGAAAGTTCAAACCCCTACTGCGTTGTCTGGAATTCAGTTCAGCTTTATCTGGCTACCGTTTATCATCTTCCTGATCGGCATCATTCCTATGTTTTTGTATAAAAAATTCGAAAAGAATGAAGTATCCATTCAACAGGATTTAATTGCGAGAAGATAATTTTAATTCGTTTAACAAGGATTTAATCATATTGTAAAACATTAATGCTACTTCAAAACCTGTTCACTGAGCTGAGCAGGTTTTTATGTTTTTTTCTATTTTTAAATGTGAGCAAAACCATTGACAGGATTTTCTTTTGGAGTGATACTTCTATGTAGAGAAAAGTGTACAGAATCAAGAACTAGATACATCTAGCCTTGCAACTTTATACATTTTTTCGCCATGAAAGCTCTTCTGTTGAAGGGTTTTTTTCAATTTGATAAAAAGAATGTGATGATATGAGTCAACTGAGTGTAAGAATAAGAACACATGGCTTTCTGAATAGGCATTTTTCGGGAGCGTCTATTGATTATCGACAGATTATTGCTCTGTTTATCCCGCTTCTGATTGATCAGGCTTTTATCGTGGGTCTTAATTTGGTGAATACGGCAATGATCAGCTCATCGGGTATGGCGGCGGTCAGCGCGGTGAATATGATTGATTCCCTGAATATTTTCTTGATTAATGTATTTGTCGCTGTGTCTACCGGGGGAACGGTTGTCGTGGCACAGTACAAGGGGAGCGGTAACGACCTTATGGTCTCTAAAGCCGCATCCGGCACCATTTCCTCCGTTTCCTTGCTGGCTTTGGCTATCAGTCTGTTTATGATTTTGCTGTACAATCCGATCTTAAGTATTCTGTTTGGGTCCGCCTCGGCTGATGTATTAGCTAACGGTAAGGTGTATCTGCTGGGAAGCTGTATGTCTTTCGTGGGGATTGCGATCGTTGAGGCGGTGTGTGGAGCGCTGAGGGGGATAGGGAAGACGAGGGCATCGCTGGCTCTTTCTCTCATCATGAACCTCTCGTACGTTCTTTTAAATGTAGTATTCATTAATGTATTGGACATGGGTGTGCTGGGCATGACGATTGCCGTAAATGTGTCCAGATATGCAGGGGCAGTCTGCGCGTTGATCTATTTGGTCAGGGTAGATGACGACTTGCGTGTTCAGCTTAGAGATATGCTTTATTTTAATCTAGCCATGCTTAAAAAGATTCTGTTCATCGGCCTTCCTTTTGCAGCGGAACAGATGTTTTTCAATGGGGGTAAAATTTTAACCCAAATTTTCATTGTGAGCCTGGGAACAAATGCGTTGGCGACGAATGCCATTTGCTCATCATTAGCTAACGTGTTCCAAATTCCTGCGAATGCCTTGGCTCTTACGATTGTGACTGTAGTTGGTCAATGTATGGGTCGTCGAAATGTCGAGGATGCCCGCAAGTTTACCAAATCATTTATTTGGCTATCGTCTTGTTCTTTTATTGTAATGGGATTAATCCTGATGCCTTTGTTCAAGCCAATGGTGGGTCTGTTTCATCCGCCTGCTGAAATCGTAGATGACATTTTCATTGTCATACTGATTAATACGTTGGCCCAGATCCCGCTTTGGTCCATTGCCTTTATTACACCCTCTGCGCTTAGGGCAGCAGGTGATTCGAAATTTACGTCCCTCACCTCGATGCTGTCCATGTGGTTGTGCAGGGTGGTGCTTGGGTATATTTTGGGCATTGTGTTCAATCTGGGGATTGTTGGTGTCTGGCTGGCTATGGATATTGAATGGGGCGTGCGGGGGATCGTTTTCCTTTGGCGCTTCCGTGGCAACAAATGGGTCCAGCATCGTTTGATCGACTGAATAGGTCCACTACCTTAGAATTGATTCTCAATGAAGGCAATTACGGTAGTGGATTATTTTTTTCTATTCCTGTACTTCGTTCAGGCTCTTACTTCATCCTGATCCCTATATTACCTAACTGTGCTCCCTGCTGCATACGGTGGAAGGCTTGTGCCGTGTCTTGTAAAGGGAATACGCTATCTATAATTGGATGGAGTGCATGGCGCTCCATGAATTGAAGCATATCTGCGAATTCCTCGCCGCTGCCCATGGAGGTGCCGATGATGCTGATTTGAGGGAAAAATATAGACCGCAGCGGAATCTCTATTCGATCTCCTGAGCTTGCGCCAAATGTAACGATTCGACCGTTCGGTTTGAGGATTTCCAGGTATTTGTCGAACGTAGCGGGGCCGATACTGTCAAGGATCAGATCCACGGCGTCTCCCTTCACACTTTCTTTCCAATCGCCATAGCTGTCAAATGCTTGATTAGCGCCATGGGCGAGGGCAGCTTGTCTTTTCGCTTCGCTACGTGATGTGACGCTGACCCGTGCGCCCGCCGCTAAAGCCATAAGCATGGCATACGTGGCCACGCCGCCGCCAATGCCGGGAATGAGGACATGCTCACCCTGCTGTAATTGGCCTCTGGTAAAGAGAGCGCGGTAAGCAGTTAAAGCAGACAAAGGTAGCACCCCTGCTTCGTCCCAAGATAGGTAAGCTGGCTTGCGGACGGCATTTTGTACGGGGATGGTGACCGATTCAGCGAATGTCCCGTCTAAAGGTCCGCCCAGAATGGCTGGAACCAAGGGAATGTGGTGCGTATGCTCCCATCCGATACATGGATTAATGATTACATCGGTGCCTACCAGCGAGATTGGGACGCCATCACCCACAGCCTCGATCACACCTGCGCCATCCGACCCGAGAATGAGTGGAGTATCGTTGGCGCTTCGATCCGCCATGAGGAATAGATCTCGATGGTTCAATCCTGCGGCTTGGAGCCTTACCTTCACTTCGTCGTGCCCCGGCTGTCTGTCCGTAACTTCTTTATACATAAGGCCCTCAATGCTTTTTTTGCTGGCATGTATCATGGCTTTCATTGTAAAACCTCCCGTGGTTCGAATTGAGATGCATTTGCATGTATATTGAATTGTACAGAGCGATAAGCATCCGGTAAAATGAACAAAATCGAACGTGAGTATCATAAATGATCATACCAAGCAGGTGACGTATATATGGAAAGCAGTGATTTGAAAATATTTCAGGCTGTCGCTCGCGAGGGCAGTATCACGAAGGCTGCGCAGGTTTTGAACTATGTACAGTCCAATGTGACCTCCCGGATTCAGCAGCTTGAGGCACAATTGAACGTACCGCTTTTTCGTCGATCTAATCGCGGAATGACGCTAACGCCGGCAGGAGAGAATCTGCTGGGTTATGCGGATACAATCCTGACCTTGCTGGACGAGGCTGTAAAGTCCACTCAATATTCGGACCATCCTACGGGACCTTTGCGATTGGGCTCGATTGAGACAACGGCGGTCACGCATTTGACTTCATTATTAGCGGAATACCACTCACAATACCCGGATGTCCAACTATCCCTTTTGACAGGCGGCACGCATGATCTCGTACAAAAGGTATTGAATTATGAATTAGAGGGGGCCTTCGTCTATGGGCCTGTCGATGATCCGCATATAGACCATGTTGCGGCCTATGAAGAGGAATTGGTGCTTATCTCGGAATCTGGGAACAAGAACATGGGCGAGCTGCTTGCCAAGCCTATGCTGTTTTTCGACGTGGGCTGCACACATCGGGCAAGAGCGGAAAGTTTTTTGAGCGAAACAGGTATTAATGCCTATCAGATTATGGAATTTGGAACATTGGAAGTGATTCTGGGTGGTGTAGCTTCTGGTCTGGGAGTGTCCATGCTGCCACAATCCTCAATTGCGAAGGCGGAGGAAACGGGAAGTATTGCTTCACATCGTCTGCCTGAAAAATATCGGAAATTGGAGGTGTGGTTTGTTCATCGGCGGGATTCCGTTTGCTCCAGTGCGCTGTCAGGCTTGCTTCACTGGATGAAAAGGGACGCTATACTGAATGAGGATTTAATTTGACATTAGAGGTGTATGATTTGGAGGAAAATGATTTAATGAAACATCCATCCACCGTAGTACCGGGTGAGCATGTAGTCAATGGGAGCTATATTCGACCCGAGCCGGACAGGATGGCTGTGTTATCAGCAACATACGGAGCCTCTATTTTTTTCAGAAGATGGGCTGCCTGGATGATTGACTTCATCCTTATCGTTTTTGGATATGGAGGACTGGTTTATTTTGCAGCGAAAAAGATAGCTGCTGCCGAAAGTCCCAATATCGTTATGGTTGTGGGTATCTTCCTGATCGGCTCCTTCTGCTATTATCTTTTACTGGAAGGACTTACAGGTTATACGCTGGGCAAGTTTGTACTTCGTATTCAGGTCGTGAATGGAGAGGGAAGGCCGCCGGGCATGGTTAAATCCTTGATCCGCACCCTCATACAGCTAGTGGATACGAATCCGCTGTTTTTCCTGGGACTGCCTGCGGGTTTATGTGTGCTGGTGACACCTAGAAAACAGCGGCTTGGCGATATGGCTGCGAATACATATGTGGTTAAGGTACGGGATTTGGGGACAGTGGGCAGAAAAAAAACCGGAATTTTTACCGGGGCAATCATTCTGATGACGATCATTTCGGCCATCTTTGCTGTATCCCTTATTTCTTCTCTCATCACACAAGTAACCAAGCCCGACGTTTTTGTCAGTAAGGATGATCAGTTTGAAGTTACGGCTCCGTGGAGCTGGTCACGGGATTATACGATTAATGAGGATGCGGATATCTCCATTAAAAATGAATTTACAGAAAGATACTTGATTGTATTGTCTGAACCGAAAAGCGATTTCGACAGCAGTATGACTCTTCAAGAGTATAAACAGATCATTCAGGGCCATATAGAATCAGGGCTTACAACCCCTGAATCGGGGAAGGCTTCCAATATCGTTGTAAACGGCTATCCTGCTATTGAATTTACCCTAAAAGGAGAAGTGGAAGGTACTCCAGTTATGTATAACGTGACTACGATAGAGACTCCTTCGCATTATCACCAAGTGCTTGCTTGGACGTACGCTTCCCGATATGGTCGATCACAGCAAGAGCTGCGCAAGATTAGAAACAGTTTTCGTGAAGTTAAACATTAGGCTTTACCTATGATGTTAAGCTATACAGCGCGCAGTAAGCAGAAAAAGCAGACGGCTCACAAGAGCGTCTGCTTTTCTTGTATATAAGTCATTTTATCCCGCATTAGAATGTCGAATTACCCGCAATCCCGCGACCTTCGCAACCTTGCCTTGTGGATGGGCTTTAAACTGGATTGTAACTTCATCCTTTTGAGCCGTCACGGACAGAGGAAGCTCATAGACGAAGGTCCCAAATTTGTTCATTTCCTCCGACTCCAGCTTGCCTTCTTCTAAAATCTGTCCATCTGCGATGATATCAAAGTCACGATGAGGGCGGTCAGCATCCTTGAGATAAGTCACCGCTAAGTGGACCGGCTCATCCGGAAGAATCTTCATGACAAAAGAAAACCAGCCCCCAGGCCAGGTATCACGATATTTACGGTTATAGATAGAGCCCAGACTCACATGTTCGCCTGCAAAGGCATGATCCCGTTCAGGCTGCATTTCGGCAGGCTGCACAACATCCACCGTAAGTTGTTCGAGCTGCAACTGATAGGCTAACGCAGTACGGTATTCCGCCTCTGTGGACGTCCATTCTTCCTTGGAAAAGAGGTCCCAGTAAACAGTATAAGAACGATCATACATCTGATAAAATGGGCGAAGCTCCAAGTCTCTGACATACCCTAAATCGTTCATCCGGAACATATTTGGCTTGTTCCCGTCAGGAACCAGCTTCGAGGTCAACGAATCAGTTGCTCCGACCAGAACAGACGCAAGCAGATGCTCTTCATTGGACTCCTGTTCTACGGGCCCAAGGTCTCCAGCCAGTACAAGCGGCCCATACATAAAAGCAATCCGGCGCGGATTATCCGGCATTTCCTCGACTCTCACCGTCATGGGAATGTCATACTCGACCGTATCCCCATCGTTCCATTCCCGTTCGATTACAACATAGCTGGTAGGGCAAGCCTCCGCGGCAAACTCTTCCCCGTTGATTTTGATGATCATACCTTGTTCCGCCCAATGCGGGCATCTCAGCTTGATTGTGAAGAATTTTGACTCCTTGCTGATGACGCGCAGCGTTCCCCGACCATTTTGCGGAAAGAGAGTTTCTTGTTTGAGCTGTACGCCCATCTCATCCCAAGTCACGGTAGAAGGGACATACTGATTGACATAGATCGTTTTTGGCGTGTGAAAGTAGATTGCAGTACCGTACATGGAGTGGCTTTCCATACCGGACCCGACACAGCATGTAAAATCCTCATATTGAGAATTGAAGGACTTGTGCCCGCCCATTTCCAGCGATACAAAGTAGCATACACGTCCATCGACGGGCTGCTGTGAAGCCAGAATATGATTGAACATTGCCCGTTCATAGTAGTCTGCGTACGCTGCATATGCGTCCCATTCGAACATATGCCTCGTTAATTTCAGCATGTTATAGGTGTTACAGGTCTCACAGGTGCCTTCGCCCAGGCGGTCATTCAGCTTCCCCGGCTCCCCAAAATGCTCGTTATAGCTATTGCCGCCAATGACATAGGAATGCTTGTGAACAACCCGATCCCAGAAAAAGCGGGAGAGATCCGCATATTGCGGTTTTCCGGTCATTTCATATTGCCGTGCAGCGCCAATGATTTTGGGGATTTGGGTATTGGCATGTCGTCCTGCCAGCGTATCGTGGTTTACTGCCAGATCGTTCAGCACTTCCCCATGATAAAAGCGTTCCGCCAGCTTCAAGAAGCGCTCTTCCCCGGAATGCTCCGCCAGATCAGTCAGCACCTCGTTCATACCGCCAAATTCGCAATGAAGCACCTGCTGCACCTGATCGTCGTTCAGCCCTTGAAATACATCCTCCAGCCAGTTGCCGAGTTTGATTTCCATCGCCAGAGCCTTGGGATGATGCGCGAGCAGATAGGCATCCCGTAAACCAGCGAAGAGCTTATGCATGGTGTATAGCGGCACCCAGCCTCCGTTCAGATCAAAGCCCTGCGAGCGTATATCGCCAGCCTTCACTTCCTCGAAAAGCTCTTTCCCACGCGGAATACCGGAAATGTATCCGTTTCCATGATTGTTTTGACATATTTCCAGTTCGTCGATGACATAATGTACTCGTTCAAGCAGCTTTTCGTCACCCGTTGAGGCAAACATCAGCGAGCAACCCGACAGATAGTGTCCGAGAGTATGCCCACTGATGCCGCGGGATTCCCAGCCTTCATAGTGAGCCGCTTTGGGCTCCAGTCCTGCATATTCACGAAAGCGTGATAATAAACGATCGGGTTCCAAACTCAGCAGATAGGCCGCGTTCAGTTCCATAGCATGGTAAAGTGGGCCGGAATCAATGCTTACGTTATGCAAGTCAAAAGCTTCTGCTTTCAAAATCATCGCTCCTTAGCTAAGATGAAAGTGTATATTTCTCCACTACATTAGCATTGCCATCGCGGTATGTCAGTAGCTTAACCATACAATGGGTGGACAAATCCGAACATGAAGCTAAAGAGGCGATAACATGACCTATCTGAAAGTCAATGTAGATGCTCCCATTCAACTAATCTCGGCAGGCGAGTTTGTTTCCGAGGTGCCCTGGAAGCATATGAGCCGTTCCATTGAGAACTTTGAGTTGATCCTTGGTGTGCGGGAGACGGTATATATACGGGAGGAACAGGAGCATTTTGAGGTAGGAGAAGGGGATATTCTATTGCTTTATCCCGGTTGTACGCATGGAGGATACCAGGAATCGGTGCCGGGAGTTACATTTTACTGGTTTCACTTCGATGTTCCCACGACCCCAAATGTATTATCCCATGAAGAAATGAAGCAGGAGACCCGCGTTATGGATGCTCATTTGCAGCGCCATGGTTTTGTACGGGATATCTATCTACCGCAATGCGTGCGCGCGGACAATGGAGACCGGATTCATATTATCGTCAATCAGATTCTGCACGTAGCCAATTCGCACTATCTTACGTATCACAGTGTAAATTATCTGTTCACCTCGCTGCTGATCGAGATATCTGAGCTGGCCCTCAGCCGCTTGACCTCCAGTCCCGCCAGCCCACAGGGGAATGTGAGCTTTAACAAAATTATCGAGTGGACCCGTATTCATGCCGAAGAACCGATGGCAGTGACGGATTTAGCACGAAAATTCAATTACAACAAGGATTATATATCCCGTTTGTTCAAGCAAAATACAGGTATGCGCCCCTTGGAGTTCATTCACAGCATCCGTATCAATAAAGCCAAGGAGCTGATTTCCCGTACAGATATGAGCATTAAGCAGGTGGCGGAAGAAGCGGGATATACGGATGAGAAGTACTTTATGCGTATGTTTAAAAAAATAGTGAATATGACTCCTTCGCAGTACCGGAATGCCTATCACAAAACATTTATGAACAAAGTCTGACGGCAAGCCAAAGCGCCTAGTGCGCTTTTTTTCTTTTCCATTCCCAAAAATTAACTCTAATGCATTTCCGCTTGGATAGGGAAATTTTATAGGTAAAACATTAGCAGGGAGTGGGCTAGAATGAACTTGTAAGCGTTTCACTTATAGATAGAAGGGAGGAGAGACATCCACCATGATTACTAGAGAACAGATTTATCTGGATGAGAAGCTGGAGACAAAATCGGCTGTATTTGAATTTATTGCCCAAGAGGCTGAGAAGCTGGGTGTCACCGTCCATAGAGAGCAGCTGGTGCAGGATTTGTGGGAAAGGGAGAAGGTATATTCGACGGGCCTTCAGGATCAGTTTGCCATACCTCATACGCAGAGCGAAGCAGTCACAAGACCAGCAGTTCTGGTTATCCGATTGCAAGATAGTATTGATTGGGCATCTCATGACGGTAAGCCTGTCCAGTATATTTTCAGTATTTTGGTGCCAAAAGGTTCCGTGGATGTATCCCATTTGCAAATTATATCCTCACTCGCAACCCTTCTATTGGAGGATTCCTTCAAAGAGGCAGTAGCGGGTGCCAAGAGCGGCGACGATGTGTATCATTTGCTCGAACAATATACAGAAGGGTTGGTGTCATAATGAAAATCGTAAGCGTTACATCGTGTATAGCAGGTTTGGCTCATACCCCCATGGCGGCAAAAGCACTGGAAAAAGCAGCAGCACAGCTCGGTCACAACATTAAAGTGGAACAGCAGGGTGCGCTAGGCCAGGTGAACAAGCTTACGGAGGAAGAGATTGCAGCAGCGGACTTTGTACTGATTGCCTCGGACCAGACAGTAAAGGAAGCGGAGCGTTTTGAGGATAAACGAATCGTTCGTGTCAAAATCGGTCATGCGGTCAACAATGCGGAAGCGGTTCTCACCAAAGCGGTAGAAGCCATCTCGGCTCAAAAATAAGGCTAAGACTGGGGAACAGCAACATGTAGTAAAAAAGAAAAGCAGCAGCGTAGCTGCCTTGAATAACAACCGATTAGCCTTTGGATAACAGTAGTTTTCAAGATAGGAGAGAACATGATGAAAAAATGGCTGAGTGAAGCTAGAAAGCATCTAATGACAGGCATTTCCTACCTCTTGCCGGTTATTATTGCAGGTTCCCTGATTGTTGCGGTGTGTAAAATTATTGGGCTGACGATGGGGGTCACGGACTTTGGCCCCTATGCTGATAAAAGCGGATTTCTTCATATTTTATACTTGATGGAAAATGTCGGCTGGCGCGGAATTGGGCTGCTGAACATGGTGCTGGCCGGATATATCGCCTATTCGATTGCCGATAAGCCTGCGCTTGCTGCGGGGCTGATTGGTGGCGTACTGGCACAGGAAACGAACGCTGGTTTTCTGGGCGCGCTCGTTGCCGGGTTCTTTGCCGGATACCTCACCCTGTGGGTGAAAAATAAAGTGAAAATCACAGGCCCAGCCGCTGGTTCTGTTCCACTGATTATTCTACCGCTCATTACCGTAGGCTTAACGGGGATTCTCATGTCCGTCATCCTAGGTGGCCCGCTCAGTGCGATTAACGAAGGACTGGTTAACTGGATCAAGCATATGAGTGAAAGCGGAACCAGTACTCTGGTGCTTGCCCTGATTTTGGGAGCCATGATTGGATTCGACCTTGGCGGACCTGTCAATAAAGCAGCCTGGATGGCGGGAAATGCGTTATTCCTGTCAGGTGTATATTTGCCTAATATTTTCGTAAACATTGCCATCTGTATTCCACCATTGGGCTATGGACTTGCGACTCTGATTCTGAAGCATCGTTTTTCCAAAACGTATCGGGAAGCTGGAAAAGGCTCCGTGATCATGGGTGTTATCGGAATCACCGAAGGGGCTATTCCCTTTACGCTGCGCAACCCTGCCAAGCTGATTCCACTGAACATGATTGCCTGCGCAGCAGGTGCGGCATTGACAGCTTTGCTGGGCGCACATGTCATCATGCCTCCAATCGGCGGCCTGTATGGTGCGATATCCGTAGGTGCTCCGTTTGCTTATCTGATTGGAGGGATTACGGGAGCTTTAATCATTGTAGCGGGAACTCTACTCGTCAACTTCCGTGAGGAAGAAAAGCAGCAGGCAGATACGAAAGAAGCGTCCGTCAAGAAAAATGGAGAAGACATCGAACTGGTATTTGACTAAATTTTTCCTGAACTTCACTAGATAAGTTGAATTCAAAAAATGCACATTAAAACGAAGTAGACGGAATGGTGCTGTACAAGCGAAGCGGTCGCTTTTGTCCCCGGATTTCTACTCTGATTATAGGCTTTATTCCAGAAATCCGGGGGCGGTGGCGATGGGAAGCATCATCCGACTGCGCAGTGGCACAATATGAAACTTTTAAGTTCAGCTTATATAAATAGAAGATAGATAACATGGAGGGAGATAGAGATATGAACCGTACGAAAGTGCATGTCATTCCACATACTCACTGGGATCGGGAGTGGTATTTTACCACTTCCAGATCCAAAGTTTACTTGGTAAAGCATGTGAAAGAAGTGCTGGATGCGTTAGAAAATGTAGACGACTTCAAGTATTACCTGTTGGATGCCCAAGGGTCCTTACTGGATGATTACATCAAATGGTGTCCCGAAGACGAGGAACGCATTCGCAGCCTTGTAACGGACAAACGACTGATGACCGGGCCGTGGTATACGCAGACGGATCAGCTAGTCATTTCCGGTGAATCCATGGTTCGCAATCTGTACTATGGCATGGAGACAGCGCAGAAATATGGCCATGCGATGAAGGTCGGTTATGTACCGGATGCTTTCGGTCAGTCGGCGCAGATGCCGCAAATTTATCAGGAGTTCGGCATTCGCCATTTTCTGTTCTGGCGCGGTGTAGCAGACAATACGAACCCGAAAACCGAATTTTTGTGGAAGGGCTCGGATGGGAGTCAGGTGTTTGCGGTTCAAATACCGTTCGGGTACTACTATGGCGGTAATATTCCGGAGGAACCCGGAGAACTTGAAGCATATCTGGACAGCCAAATCGGTGCACTGGAGCAAAAAGCGTCCACTCGCCATATTTATTTTCCGAACGGCTTCGACCAAGCGCCTGTCCGCCTGAATCTGCCGGAGCTGATCCGCAAGTTCAACGAGCTTGACCCGGAACGGGAATATGTGATGAATGAGCCGGAGCGTTTCCTTGAAGAAATTGAAAAGGACAGCAGCGATCTTCCTGTGCTGGAAGGAGAGCTTATGGAAGCGAAGCATATGCGTATCCATAAGTCGATCTTTTCTACGCGCGCTGATCTCAAGCAGCAAAATAACTATATTGAAAATTTAATCGTAAATACGCTGGAGCCAGTCCTGTCAATCAGTCATGCGCTGGGACATGAATATCCGCATCATATCGTGAAGGATATCTGGAAGCTGATGTTTGAAAATGCTGCCCATGACAGCATCGGTGGCTGCAACAGTGACACGACGAACCGGGATGTGGCTTTTCGCTACAAGCAGGCACGGGATATTGCGGAAAACCTACTGGATCTGCATAAGCGCCTGATTGCTTCAAAGATTAAACAGGAGGAAACTTTTGCCTTCACCATCTTTAACACATTGCCTTATCCCCGTAAGGGCGTTACAGAGATTGATGCTTATTTACCGGAAGGAAGCTTTGTAATTCGGGATACGAACGGACAGCAGCTTCCGTATACGATTACCGAAAAAGTGGAACAGACAGACTATGTGCTTGGTCAGCATATTTACCTGAATCCGAGCAAAAAAGTGTATCTGCCTGAACGTGTATTCCGTGCAAAGCTTCTGGTAGAGCTTCAGGAAGTACCTGCTATGGGATATACGCAGTTTGTATTTGATTTCAGTTCGACCGGGGATGCCACGGCAGAACGCAGTAATGGAAACGGTATTGAAAACGAATTTTATAGCGTAGCTGTACAGGGGAACGGAGCATTAAGCATTACGGATAAAATCTCGGGACGTGTGTACGCGGATCAGATGGTGTTTGAGGAAAACGGCGATGACGGTGATTCCTACAACTATTCTCCGCCGGAACGTGACCTTACCATTTCTTCGCTCGGTGCTGATGTAGAGACTATCACCTCTAAAAGTCCGGTAGCCGAGGAGCTGTCTCTCCGTATGAAGCTAAAGGTTCCGTACGATTTGAATGAACGCGCCGCTGCCATAATCTCTGCGGAACTGCCGCTACAGGCATCCGTCTCCCTGCGTAAAGGCGAGCGTCTGATCCGTTTCTCGGTAGATGTGGACAATCGTGTGCTGAGTCACCGTCTGCGGGTGCTATTTGACACCGGGATTGCTTCCAAGCTTTCTATTGCG
This sequence comes from Paenibacillus sp. LT-B23, assembly GCF_059417685.1. Taxonomy (NCBI): domain Bacteria; kingdom Bacillati; phylum Bacillota; class Bacilli; order Caryophanales; family Paenibacillaceae; genus Paenibacillus; species Paenibacillus sp. LT-B23. The sequence goes on from NZ_JBSQBM010000017.1 coordinate 83,685, forward strand.
GATCAACCGTTCGGAGTCATTGCCCGTCCAACAACGCTGGAAGAAGTAGAGGTGTGGGAACGTGAGCAGTGGACAGAAAAACCGATCACGATTGAGGCTCTGCAAAGCTATGCTGCGCTGAACGATGGTTCCCATGGAGTAGCGGTGCTGACCGGAGGCGTACGGGAATATGAAATCATAGGCTCAGAGCATGATACAATAGCGCTGACGTTATTCCGTACTTTCGGGTTTATGGGCAAGGAAAATCTGTTGTACCGCCCGGGACGCGCTTCGGGAGAAAAGATCGTAGAAACGCCGGATGCGCAGCTCATTGGCGAGCTTTCATTCACTTTTGCCCTGCATGTGCATGAGTCCGGTTTTGATGAAGCCAATATAGCTAAAGCGGCCAAGGAATATTTAACGCCATTGACCAGCTACCAACTGTCTGACTTCCTGAATGGTCGTTTAATTTTCGCTTTCCGTGACGAAGAAAGAATATTCGAGCAAAACTACAGCCTGCTATCCTTTAGCGAGGATTCGAATGTGATCCTGAGTGCATTCAAGAAAGCAGAGCATACGGATGGATATATTGTGCGTGTATTTAATCCTTATTTGGAGAAGAATGCACTCGGACGGATCGCTTTTGGTGAATCGGCTTACTACGAGCTGGCTTCACTGGATGAGCGCTCCAAGGGAGAAACATTGACCTCATCGAATGCCGAAGGTGCATCTTTGCCAGAGTTGGGGCATTGCAAGCTGTCGACAGTACTGGTCACGCCTGAGTCGAAGTAAAGAGGAAAAAACACGGTTTATCGGAAAGGAGGTCTTGAATCTACATGATTTTTCCTTACAAACGCTTGAAAAAGCTGTACCAGCTCGTCAGTGGAAACGATCAAGGCTGGTCTTGGACCACCAAAGCGCTGTCCGAGCGGCTGGAGGTCACGGAGCGAACGGTCCGCGATGATCTCAAAAAGCTGGGCGGTATTCTGAATGAATATGGAGCACGTCTGGAATCCAAGAGGGGTAGCGGCTATACAATCATGGTCGTTGATCCCGAAAGATACCGTTTTTTCGCTGAGGAAGGTCAGGAAGAAACGAAGGTAAGCCAGCGGCTCCCGGGAGCACCGGAAGAACGCATACGGTATGAGCTATTCAAGCTGCTGAATGCGGGAGAATACGTGAAGATGGAAGACCTTGCCGATGAACTGTATATTAGCCGGGCGACCATGAATAATGATTTTAAAATCATTCGGCGGATTCTGGATGATTATACGCTCACCCTGCGCACCAAGCCGGGATATGGCGTGAAGGTGGTCGGGGAAGAAAAAAGTATCCGTTACTGTCTCGCTGAATATGCCGATGTACGCGATGAAGAAGGACAACGCAGCGGAATGCCTTTGGAACAGCAACAACTGTTTCAGGGGCTGGATTTACCGCGAATCCGTGCAATTATTTTGAAGCATTTGCGGCCCAACGGCATCAAGATAGCGGATTTGGCACTGAAAGACCTGATCACCCATCTGGCGGTTATGGTACTGCGAGTGAAGGAAGGGTATGGATTGGAGCGCTTTGAAAAGGTGGCAGGCGGTCAGCGAGATATTGAACTGGCTACTACCATTCTGAGTGAGATGGAAGAGGCTTTTGGCATAACCTGTCCTTTAGGGGAGATGGATTATGTCCTGCTGCATATCGTCAGCAAAAAGATGGCCGAAACCGAGTGGGAGCGTCTCCAGTCTGACCGTCTCTTCCTGGCTGTGCGCGAGATGCTGACATTTGTCTACGAGCGCTTCACCTATGATTTGCGTGACGATGAACGGCTGTCCCGGGACTTGTTTGTGCATCTGAAACCGATGCTGACCCGGCTGGAGCATGGCATGAACATGCGTAATCCGTTGCTTGGGCATATCCGCAAATATTACCCGCTTGCTTATGAAATCACGGTCGGTGCAGTAAAAGAACTGCAAAAATCGTTCCCGTATGAAATCAACGATAACGAAATTGGTTATTTGGCGCTTCATATTGGAGCTGCTTTGGAACGCAAATACAATATCCCACATCGGCGTCGCAAAACCGTACTGCTGGTGTGCGGCTCCGGTTACGGAACTGCCCGGATTTTGGAATCCAGATTGCGTTCGCTGTTCGCTGAGCTGGATGTATCGCGGGTGGTCTCACTTCGGGAATACGAGGAAATGTCTACTGTCGACGAGGATTTGATCGTATCCACGATCCACTTGCAGCAGCGTAAGGATAAACCGTCGGCGGTGATTAGCCCGATTCCTTCGGAACGGGATATGGAGACGATCACGCGGATGGTGCGTGCCAGCGATGAGGAGCAGGAAATTTCGCTGCTGCGGTATTTTGACCAGGACTTGTTTATGACCCGATCTGATCAGCCGAAAAAGGATGCTCTGATTGAAGAAATGAGCGGTATTTTGAGACAAAAAGGAGTTGTGACTGACAAGTTCCTGCCAGCAGTCATGGAGAGGGAGAAGCTGGGATCTACGGCACTGGATCGAGGTATGGCGATTCCCCATCCCCTGGAGCTCAGCTCTAACCGGACGGTCGTAAGCGTGTGTCTGCTGGAAAAGCCGATTCAATGGGATGCCAACCATGAGGTCCATGTTGTATTCCTGCTTTCGATCTGTAAAGAGGATTACGAGCAGGCGATGGGCATCTACGATCTGTTTGTAGAGCTGATTCGTCAGGAAGAAACGCTGGAACGGTTAAAGCATTGCCACTCTTTTGATGCCTTTATGCTGATCGCCCGTCAGGTGCTTGCAGTCAAGAGCAATGATTTTCATTGAGGGCTGTCCGACTGTCATCTCACGATATGCAGCATAAAAGAGATCGTTCGCGATCTCTTTTCTCGGTTCACTAGTGTATTGTGGATGAGTGGAGCTCGATTAATAAGGCGAGTTGATCCAACGAAAATTTATGATTAACCATATCGACAGTAAAATCTTCGGCTGCTTTCTGATCCATTTTAAATTGAAAGTTATTGTAGCGCAAAAAAATGAGCAATGCAGTAAAGGCCGTTCGCTTATTTGCATGATGGAAAGAATGGTTTTGTCCTAGAGATTCAAATAATGCGGCTGCTTTGCTGAATATTGTGGGGTAAGTATCTTCACTAAATGCCGATGATTGAGGACGTAGAACAGCAGACTCAAGCAAACTGATATCTTTGAAGCCGATTTGTTCGCTTTTACTGTATCTTTCAATCATGGCAACATGAATAGCTATAACTTCTGGAATGGTTAAGAAACGAATGCTGCTCATCTATCCTTAAGTCCTTTGAGGGTTTCGTCATATGTATCCATTACTTGAGAAAGGGTTTCAAGAAAATCATCACTTAACCCCGAGGGCAGAGTTATTCTGTTCGATTTTTGTATGATGATTTGTCCGCTCGTGTGATCTACTTCAACCTGAACTGTATCTCCCAGACCCAGTCCGAGCTGCTTAATGGCTTCTGTCATCGTAATCCCTAAGCTATTTCCGAATTTAGTAATTTTACGCTCCATCCCAATCACCTTACCCATATTTTGTATTCCTTATTATATTTTTCAACTGTTATAACAATTATACATGTTCTCGTGGTATTTAAACATATCTTTTAATTCAGTTTTTATACCGGAGACCCAGTATCAGTCTTTTGCCGGGAATACCCGGAGGAATACGGGCTATCTGGAATTTTTGATGATCAGAATTTACTACAAAAGCCCTTCCAGCCTCTCATGAGAGAAGTGGAAGGGCTTGGCTTTTGTTTATACCCGTTGCACAGTAAACTCGAATTCCAGCTTTTGATCGACTGAAATCTGGTAGACCATGGAACAAGCCTTTGATATCACTTGTCCCCCAGGAGAGCTGGATTATATTTTGCTGCATGTTGTTAGCAAAAAAATGGCGGAAACCGAGTGAGAGCGTTTGCAGTCTGATCGGCTCTTTTTGGCGGTGCACAGGCTACTGACATTTGTTTACGAGCGCTTTACCTATGATTTGCGTGACGATAAACGGCTGCATGATGCGCTAGCATCACGGCTATTCTTATTGTATCATCATACAACAAATCCATGAGGATGGAATGTCTGCACATGATTATCCAAGGTATTTACTTTAAAATCCGATCGATACTCCTATAATAATTTTTTCAGCTGAGATATTCGGCCTTGTGACACGCCAAGCCATACGGCATATTCGCTCTGCTTGGCTTTTGGATGTTCACGCATGAGCTGTTGTAGACTTTTAAGCAATTGTAATGAAGACCGATGGACTTTATGTTCTTTATACGCAGGTTCCTTAACAGCAGGGGTAGGAACGGGACTAACACCTACGTTCCCCTTCATGTCAAGTATACATTGCTTACATAAAAGTGAACTTTTGAAATAGCTTAAATCCTGGGTCGAATTGCATAATTTACAGGAAAGCCCGTTATACTTTCCAATACCCACTAAACCAGATTCAGTATCCAGATAAAATTCTAAAGGGTCGCCAATTTCAATTCCCATCGTGGCCCGGATTTCTTTGGGAATAACAATTCGACCTAACGTATCTAAAGGACGTGTCATACCTGTTCTCTTCATTTGATATCCTCCTAAATGATTTTGAGCCTATACATACAGCTTTTACATATCAGGGAACCCTTAAAGTGGCTTAATTCTTCGCTTGAATTGCAAAATGTACAAGAGTGTCCCGAGTATTTGCGCAGGGCTATCGTCCTCGATTCAGCATCTATAAAAAATTCCACAGAATCATGCGGAACAATGTTACACGTAGTGAGTGTGTCTTTGGGAATTACCACTCTACCAAAAGACTCTAGTTTTCTTGTCATTTTTGCGTACATCATCCAATGATCTCCTATAAAAGTATTTATTGTTGTACTAAAAGATGGTATATTGAAAACATACAAATATTTAATTATATTATAAGTTTTACAATTATTGTTTTTTTATTAAATTTGCACATTCCAAAGTTCATATTGAAAGGGTGGTTTATTCATGGAAATCACACCTATGATACGCGCAGAGATTGAAAGATATCTGAAACAGCAAGGCATAACTATGACCGAGTTTGGTCATATCACTGATTTAAATGTAGGTACAGTGAGTGGCATCGTCACAGGGAATCGTTCTATATCTGTTAATCAACTGGATCGTATTACTGCCGGGATGGGATTATCACCAGACTATTTTTATGAACGTTACATTGAAGAGTGCATCAAAGAATCACCCCTGAATTGGCGAAAAACAAGCCCATTTTTATATCGATGTGCGGAGCTTGGCCGTTTGGATTGCATACAAAGCGTTGTGAGTCTGTTGCTAGACACTCCTGCCTACATACCATTACTTTTTGAACTGGCTGAGGACTTTTTCCAAAAAGCTTACCAGGACGCGGCGGCTCTCCTTTATGAAAATGTGGCTGAAAGTGAAAGAAAGCAGCATTCAGAGCGATTAGCAGTTTGCCAGTATCGACTGTTCATCATCCGGATAGGGAAAGATCGAAATCTTAACTTGAATGCGGCAACTAAGTTTGAGTCGTTTGTCCATCGTTTAAACGAAATAGATCAATTGGATGCTTTGAAAGATTTAGCAAACGTATATAGAGCATTGAGCTTGTGGGACAAGGTTACTGAATTTTCATATCAAATGGGCCAATTAGCACAGATTCAATATAATTTAGCTCATAACTCTAAGAGAAAAGAAACAGAGCCGAAAAAAAGTCCAAGTAAACCGCTTTTTACCTACATAGCTTATTCTGAGTTGCTGTGTGCTAATGCTTGTGATGCAAGGGGAGAATATGAGCAGGCATTAGAACATATTCATTGTTATGCTGATCTAAGCTGGGTAAAGGAGAATGATCCTGAGTCACTTTATTGGAAGCAGCAATATCAGCAATGGGCAAAAATTAATACCTATGTTAATAGACTTATGTCTGGAGATATCAGCGTACTGCCGGATTACGTAGAGTACATGGCTGGTGAAAAAGAAATCTTCGCTGAACTTCTTAACATCATTGAAGCAGCCAACCGATACAATATGAATGTCGATCATATCCTTCAGCGCTTTGAACTCCAAATTGCAGCATATCGGGAACCATCATCTTCTGATACGTATACACAGCAATTCTTACCACAACAGTACGTTCGTTTTTGGTACAAATTGGCTAAATACAGCCTAAATAAAGGTAGATATCCATATGGTTTCAAATGTTTAATAAAGGCTTTTGAAAAAGCTGTTACAATTAATCACGGGCTACTTATTACCAATTGTATTGGGCTATTTTCCCGTTTTAGTACACATGCGGCTCCTGAAACACAGACTCAGTTCCAATCCATGCATGAGGAGGTGTGGGATAGAAATGATAAAAAAGATGGCTTTAATCTTAGCGACAGTTAGCTTCTTATTGGTATTCGTGGTACCAGTTCAGAATCCAGCTTCTGGCAGGTTAACACCGCAAGATCACGTTGGTGGAATGTGATACTAGTTATTCATTCAATACCTACTGACCAGCTTTCATGCTGGTCTTTTTTTGTTATATTTTGTGGTTTTTTGAGTAAAAAATGATCATAATGTATTTGTTCATTACCTCCTAAAATGAGATTCACTAGGAGGTTGAAGGTATGAACGTAGATGAAACCTTAACGTTAAATCAACAGATGGAAAGTGCCCGGCAACGATTGCATGACCTGTACGAACAGTATGGTTTCGGACATGTTTGCGTACTTGAGCAGTCTATGATTTTGGACGAACTAATTAATCAGCACAATCGCATGTACCAGAATAAATAGGTTAACTCACTATGTTCAGTCAGAGACCACATCCTTCTTATGCAAAACTTTTATCCTTCCCACATAACGATCTTAATTATTCTATAAAATGCCTTGAATTATATTTATATACATTTTCTCATGTCATAAAATGTTAATGAGTTGGTTGAGATGATCGTTTGGTACAAAACAATGTTTTTACTTGAGGAGATGGACTAATAAAAAAGTAGAAATCTGAAGAGATTACTCGTTCCATCTGAGCTGTTTCTTCAATTTGAAAAATAACTAGAATCAGTTGTTCAAATGTCCTGGTGACGCATTTTCCAGGCTATTCGTGCTGTTGATCGTACAACTGTTTATAGTGTGTATTTTTTAAGGGAATAATTTAAGCAAGGTGAAGGGATAAGTAGGGCCATCTGTTTGAACTGCATTTTAGAAGGATGCAAGATCGTGTTTCCAAGGAACAATACCGAGTGTGCCAAGAAATAAGAAAACGAGGAATCAAAGTGCTGGAGCAACATGAGCTGGAGCATTGTACTACGGCCAAATTTCTTTACTGAGGGTATATGTATGGCGCAAAGTTACTATGGGGTAAGGTCAAATCAGATACAGAAGTGCGGCTAACTGTAATATATTTAGGGATAGAAATAGCCGAGATCGAATGATCTATCTGAAAGAGAGCGACACAGATCGCTTTTTTTTTTTGCGTCAACTTCAGGCAGTCAGTCTTATTATTTTCCTGTTGAAAAATTTTTTTGAAATTATTAGAGATGGGAATAATATCCGAAGGTATTTGGTTTTCTATGAAGAAATGTAAACTAGAAAATAATTTATGAATTTAATGTCATTTTTTTGTGAATGCCGAAACCAAAACGTATACACTTCCTAATCTTTCAATAATGGTTGGGAATTTGTATAAGCATCACCTATCAGCGTGTTTTAAACAATTTATTGAGAAGGTGGGGGTTTTTACTGGTGAACATTTTGTGATGCTACAGAAAAGATGAAGCCTAGGGAGAATGGCCGGGTTCAGTTTACGAAAGTCTAGCTCTTAGACCAATCAGACGTGAAGAAATGCGGAGTTCAGTCCACCGTCCGGTCATGCCAGTTCTGTCCACTTGATGTCTCTTTTATTGATAAAAGAGGCGGCTAGAGCAGTTAAATAAAATAGGAGGTGTTTGGTTTTTATGTTAAAATCAAGTATGAAGTTTTTTTGTACCCTCATAGTTTGTATTTTTTTTACCCAAGTACCTGGAGTTACTCATGCACAACTTGCTCCATATGAAAAAACAAATAGTGTGATGGATGTAGTGATCGGAGGATTAAATGTAAGAACTGGACCAGGATTTAGTTATCCAGTAATTGCCCAAGTAAGCTATGGAGAAGATATTGTTGGTTACTGTCCAACGACACCCAATGGTTGTGCACCTATTTCGGGCAATGGACAGGAATGGGACCGCAACTACTACCCGGATGCCAGTATTGGTTATTATTCAAATGCGGCTATTGGGTATATGGCATGGTATATTACTGCAGAACAGGGGCCTTTCAATTACGTAAATACACATACGACAAAGGTAACACGATCAAGTACTCTTTATAGGGATGCTTGTCCAAATCTTGGAGGTAGTAGTGGTATTACTGAACCTAAAGGCAAGTACCTACCTGCTTATGATGATGAACTACAAGCAACGGTATGTAATCCCAATGCATGGAGGGTTCTAGATACTGATGCACATACCGATGGTTATGTAAATGGCTGGAATTTAAAAGCGGAGTAAAGGAGGCAAAGATAATGAAAAAGAAAACATTAACTGGTATCCTTGCAGTCCCGTTAGTAGTGGTGGCTGCTTCAGGTTTTTTCTATCTAAACACAGATAGGGTTGTCAGTGCACAAAGCGAGACGATTGCAGCTGCTGACAAAGCCACAAATAGCCAAGTGGAATATATCAAAATAACTGTTTCTTCAAGCACTTATTCCGATAGTTCTTACTCAATACGCATTCGCGATCGGAAAAATCTGAGTGAAGTTACTGAAGAATATGTGGGTGGAGTTCTACAAAATAAAATTATAGTTTCTGAAGAGGGAAGACGTGTCACTTCTATAGGAAGAGATCTTGTTACAGGAAAACTTGTAGGGAATACTTGGACATTGCCCGTTAACCTGGCTAGTGAAAACAAGAAAATTTTAAATATCTCTCTGATGGAAGAACAGAAAAAAGAAATGAAAAATCAAAATTGGGTGAAATCTCTACGTCCACAATCGAATGCATCACTTCAAGAGGTTGTGGCAGAAAGCAATCTTAAAAAAGAGACTGTAACCATTGACACTAAAACAGGGCTTCCAGTAAAAAGAGAAGTCTTTGTGAAGGATAAAGAGGGGAATTGGACAGAAGACTCCGTTAGGGTCGAGGAGTACAAATATTTAGACTCCATGCCAATGAACCTGCAAAAATTGAATGATGAAGTGGAGATCAAAGAAATTACCGCTCCTATTAAAGAAGATAAATTATTAAAAGGGTAAAAATAATTTGAATGTATTGTAATAAAAATGCTTAGACATTATCTTTGCCTAGGCATTTTTATTTTTCCTCCTTTATCCTTTTCAAACTGTTTGTTGGGGTGGTGTCAACGTATTTTTACTCGTTTTTACAACCTAGACACCAGTAAAAATTTTTTTTTTGGTTTCACACATAACAGCAATAATACCATAAGTGGTTACTAATCAATCGCATATGATTTTTTGAATAAACGATAATGCACAGGTTCCAGCAAAAAGGAACCTGAGTTTTTATGGAGGTAACTGATGGTGTTTCTAAAAGATAGTTCTAGGAAAGAAGTAATTCAAGCGCAATATGAACAATTATGGAGTGAACTTTTAATTAGAGATGAAGAACAAGCGGAACTTGTTTTGAAAAAGATAGAATATGAGTTGCTGCCTACCCGTCAGAAAATTCTAAGACCATGGGAAAAAATCCTATCCCCGTTTAAAACCCGTCTTATATGGATTATCCTCTTTAGTGTGATTGGACTCTATCTTTTAGCTTACGTCTTATTTATATTTGTATCTTTATGGGTTGAGGATTATTAAAGACGTTTTCGGGAAACCGGAAGCTTCTTTTTTACTACATCTATACTATCTTATAGAGGGAGGTGAGTGGAATTTGAAAAAAGCAGTAGTGTTTTTTATTATGGTAATCGCTGGTCTAATTGTATCTGAGCAGGCGATTGATATTCTTACAACCCGTGGTCGTGGTGAATCTATTTACAAGATGGGTATGTTAATCCCTGCCCAAGATTTTTATCTATATTCATATGGGTCCATGTTTTTGGTGTTAGGGATTTTGCTTATTCTGTCTCCTTTACTATTCAGGAAGTTCCTTATAGCCAAAAAGAGTGTCTAATAAAGCTTTGCAGTGATAGGAGTTGTTTAGCATGTCTACTGCTCTGATTGCAACAATAATCGGTATTATTTTCTTCGCAGCTCTGTTTACTTATTTGTTTATCGTTATCAAAAGATGGAAAAGAAATCGGAAGAATATGAACTAATCAGTGAAATGGGATGTTAAACGATGTGTATACAGTAGTTGATTATGGGCGCCAGTTTTAATATAGGGGTAATTTGATAGAGAAAAAAAGGGTGTTTCTGGAGCAATCCAGGAACACCCTTTTTTTCATGAGTTGGTTCAAATCCCGAAGGCTGGTTAAAACCAGCATCCGCTCAATATTTATTTATACCCGTTGCACAGTAAACTCGAATTCCAGCTTTTGATCGGCTGAAATCTGGTATTCCTCATGTACGGGAGCGCCCCAGCTATCGTCGCCGCCTACACCCATTTGCTTACCAGCCACCGTGACGACGGTGTAGTAGACGTTGGGCAGCTCATACTGATGGTATGCATTTTCCAGCTCAAACGCTGTGTATGGTGAAATGTTGCATTCCACAGGCGCGGTGGCAGGTGCAGTAATGCGAATACCTCGCTGAGAATCGTCGGTAATATCGACACGGCGTACGCCTGTACGGTTACCGGATTCCTGTGGCACGACATAACCGGATACGTTATCCGCTGCTTCGTTGCGGAATACACCGAGTCTTGCTCCGAAGGCCCGGTCGATATAGTTTTCCTCTGGTCCCATGGCGTACCAGTCCAGATGGCGGTAGTCTGCCGGAACCTTGAAAGAAAGGGCAAAGATCGGCAGGTTAGGCAACCCCGAGACGCCTTCATAAGTGGATTTCACTTTCAGGCTGCCATCGGCAAAGACGGTATATGCCACTGCTACTCGTACGTCTGCATGAATGCTCAGTGTATAGCGGAACGTAACGGTTACTCGATCAGTTTGCTCCTCCGTAACTTCAATCCCCACGCATTTGCGTGTCAGACTCGCGGCAAACCAGCCACCAGCTTCAAAGCCCTGTGCCGTTCCCCGATCATTGTCCGTGGCTGCACGCCAGAACAACGGTGCGGGAGGAATAGCGATCATCTCGCGTCCTGCGTAGCGCAATGAAGTCAGGCTGCCTGCTCCTTTGGAGAACATGGCGCTGAAATCTGCACCATGGACGCCAATGTTAACATCTCCATGCACGACTCGAAGGGCACCGCCCGTAGGAGCCTTTTGCGGACGGGTATCTTCCACGATGAAAATATGCTGTCCAAAGGCTACTTCATATCCGGCCTCCGCCCACAGCGTAGCTTCTTTCAAGACAAGAGACGTGTGAATGACGTATTCACCAGGCGCGTCTACTCCAACGGTGTCCGCCAGCGTCAATGGAATATGAGCTTCTGTCTGTGCGGTTACATCCACTTGAATCACATTCCGTGCGATTTCATGGCCTTCATGAAGGAGGCTGTATACCAGCTCGTAGTCTTCTGTTCCTTCGAACAGATTTTCATTACGAATCGTCACGCCTGTGCGATCCGGCGTGAGCTTCAGATTTTGATACAGGAATTTGACCTCCTGCATCTTCGGTGAAACCTTCCGGTCCGCATAGACAATTCCGTCCGTACAGAAGCCATAGTCTGTGGCCCGGTCGTCAAAGTCTCCGCCGATAGCGAGGTACTCGCGTCCATAGCGATCTTTTTTCATGACCGCCTGATCAATATAATCCCAAATAAAGCCGCCCTGATACAGCTCGTATTTGTTCTCCAGCTCTGTATACTTGTGCATACCGCCTACGGAATTACCCATTGCATGCATGTATTCGCAACTGATATACGGCTTTTGCGGATTGTCGTTCAAATACTGCTCGATATCCGCAGGCTTGGCGTACATCCGGCTTTCCATATCGCTGGCATCATCATAGGTACGATTGTGGAATACACCTTCGTAATGTACCAGACGGCTCGGGTCGGTGGCTCGGAAATAGTTGGCTACATTCCGCAGCACTTCACCCGCATAGGACTCATTGCCGCAGGACCAGATTAGAATGGACGCATGGTTTTTGTCCCGTTCCAGCATGGAAATGGCGCGGTCCATAACGATATCCTGCCACTCCGGCAGATTGCCGGGAATGTTCCACGAAGGCTCGACTGCGCCAAGCTTTTGCCAGGAGCCGTGTGTTTCCAGATTCATTTCGTCAATCACATACACCCCGTACTCATCGCACAGCTCATACCACAGAGTCTGGTTAGGATAGTGAGAGGTGCGGACCGCGTTCATGTTGTTTTGCTTGAGAGTGCGAATATCCCATAGCATATCTTCACGCGAAATCGCACGTCCGGTGCGAGCGTTGAATTCATGACGATTTACGCCTTTGAAGACAATCCGCTTGCCGTTCAGATGCATCACCTTGTTGATCAGCTCAAACTTGCGGAAGCCAATCTTCTGCGGAATGACCTCCACCAGTGTCCCGTCCGGCTCGTGAATTTGGATGAACAACGTATACAAGTAGGGCTTTTCGGCGCTCCAGCGCTGGACTTGATCCAGTGTTGCCGATAGCGAAGCCTTGCCATCTGCAAAATCCGCCTTCAAAGAAGCGACAATCTGGCCCGCAGCATCTTTGACATTGACGGTCGCATAGGCGGCTACTACTTTTTCCAAGGTCAGCTCCAGCTCCAGCAGCCCCTGCGTGTACGTGGCATCCAGATCGGCCTTGGCATGCAGATCACGTACGTGAACAGACGGGATGGTGTACAGATATACGTCTCTGAAAATACCGGAAAAACGCCAGAAGTCCTGATCCTCCAGCCATGCTCCCGTACTTCTTTGATATACCTCAACCGCCAGCTTGTTTTCGCCAGCTTGCAGGAACGGTGTCAGTTCAAAATCGGACGGTGTAAAGCTGTCTTCGCTGTACCCAACAAATTGTCCATTCAACCACACATAGAAAGCCGATTCGACGCCCTGAAAAGAAATGAACACAGGCTGACCGTCAGAAGCCATATGTTCCGGCAAAACAAAGCTTTTGATATAGCTCCCGACCGGGTTGTGATCTTCCGGAATATGTGGTGGGCGAACATCCGAATGTCCGTCCCACGGATACATCGTATTCACGTACTGCATTTGGCCGAAGCCTTGCGTCTGAATATGACCGGGTACCTGAATGTCGCTCCAGCCGCCGTATTCGAAATCAGGGACATGGAACTCCACCGGACGGCTGGATGGGTTCATAGCGTAGTTGAACTTCCAGCTACCATTCAGGCTATGACGCCAAGCCATATCGGCCTGACGCTCCGCTTCCTGAAGTGTAGCGTAATATTTATGATCGGAATAGGCAGGCAGCCGATGTACTGCAAACTTGGTTACGTCGGTCAGCCAATCCAGGCTGGGGGTGTGGATGGTCAAGGCGAACACTCCTTATTTTTAAAAATAAAATGAAGGTATTTCACAGCAAGTCTGTTATTTTACCGAGCCTACCATACCCGCTACAAAATGCTTCTGCATCAGGAAGAATACCAGTGCAGTCGGCAACGTGGACAGGACGATGGCAATCATAATCACGCCGTAATCGGGTGCATAGCCAGAGCCGAGGTTCGAGATCAACAACGGAATCGTTTGATTTTCCGGCGTCTGCAACACGATCAGAGGCCAGAGATAGTTATTCCAGCTCGACATGAACGTGATGATGGCGGCAGCGGCATAAGTTGTTTTCATCGTAGGCATATACACCCGGAAGAACAGACCCAGCTCGGACAATCCGTCCATACGACCGGCTTCCAGCAAGTCCTTCGGAAACATCTTGGTGCTTTGACGGAAAAAGAAGATCAGAAACGCCGTGGTCACCGTCGGAATGACGACAGACGAAAGGGTATCAATGCCGATCCAAGGCAGCGTATTGGAGATACTGCCGAACATCCGATAGAGCGGGATCATGATCGCCGCAAACGGAATCATCATAGACATTAGCAGGATATTGAAGACAACGTCCTTGGCTTTACTTCTGTAAATTTCAAAGCCATAGCCTGCCAGTGAGGCAATGAGCATTGCCAGCAGTGTCGTGGAAATCGAGATTTTCGCCGAATTACTCAGCGCGGTAACGATATCCACTTTTTCCAGCAGATTGTGCATATTATCCATCAGATGAGAGCCAGGCAGGAGTCTGCCCTTCGTCACATCAACCGACAGGTTGGTGGCGCTGGATAGCATCCACAGGAACGGGAAAATCGAAACGAACGATATAATGATCAGAAAGGCATACGTAAATAATCTTTTCGTTTTCATCATTTCTTCTCACCTGCCACTTTGAACTGGATGATCGACAAGATAATGATCATAATGACGATGGAGTAGGATACGGTCGCCGCATAACCAAAGTCGGATGAATATTTGAAGGACAGGTTATAAATATATTGCGAAATGGAAGACGTCGCGTTCCCCGGTCCGCCTTTGGTGATGTTCATAATTTCATCGAAGAGCTGGAGTGTACCAATCGTCGATGTGATGGAGGTGAACAGGATAATCGGCTTAAGCAGTGGAACCGTAATGCTGAAAAATTGTCGAATGGAGGAAGCTCCATCAATACGGGCCGCTTCATAGATCGAGTTGTCGATGTTCTGGAGACCGGACAAGTAAAAGATCATATTGTAGCCGGTCCAGCGCCATGTGATTGCAATAATAATCGTAACCTTGGCCCAGAAGGGATCTGTAATCCATTGAATCGGCGTGCCGATCACGTGCAGATTCAGCAATAAAGAGTTTACCAGACCATCAGCCGAGAACAGATATTTGAATACAACCGAATAGGCTACAAGGGATGTAATACAAGGCAAGAAGATTGCAGTGCGGAAAAAGCCTTTAAATTTCAGGTTTTTATCATTCAGTAGTACGGAAATGAACAGGGCCAGAATCACCATCAATGGCACCTGGAAAATCAAATAGATAAACGTGTTCTTTACGGCGGTTATAAACATGCTGTCGGTGAACAGACGTTTGTAGTTATCAATGCCGTTGAAGGTCAGATTAGACCCTGTACCTGTCTTGAAGGACAAGATGAGCGCCTGGATCATCGGATAGAAATAAAAAGCCACAATCATGATCACTGCGATGGATATGAACAACCATCCTGTCATACCTGCCTTGAAACGTGATGTCGTCATTTTGGGCGCGGCTGTCTTCATACCATGTCAACTCCCCATGCAGCAATAAAACCTTGAACTCGAAAGCCCAAGGTTTTAAGTGCTTATCGTTTTATTGTATAGCCTTGGCTAGATGGACTGTTTTATTTAAGCTGTGCTTCTGCTTGTCCTTGAGCGTCTTTCAGAACTGCATCTACATCTTTGCCGTTCAGGTAGTTTTGAATTTCAACTGTCATGATGTCCTCAATGGCATAAGTGTGCATGCCATAATTGACTTTTGGAACTTGTTTGGTCCATTCTGCGAATTTCTTATAGACTTTGTCGCCACCGAAGTACGGATCTGTCTCGTCATAAGCTTTACCGCTGGAAGCAGCGTTCAATGAACCGACAATTCCAATTTTGCTCAGCATATCTTGATATAGATCTTGATCTGAACCGAATGTTTCTTTCAGGAAATCAGCAGCGGTATCTTGACCGTCTGTGTTCAGCACATACCAGGAGCTGCCGCCGAGGCTGGAAGCATTCACGGATTCAGGTACATTTTTCAATTTAGGGAAAGGAACAACGGCCCATTTACCCGATTGCGAAGCTTCTGCTTTGATCGATGGTGTAATCCAGTTACCTGTAGGTACGGAAGCGACTGCACCGCTGTTGAAGGCGGCCAGGAATTGGCTCCAGTCGGCATTCATTTTAACAATGTTGGCATCGAACAAGGATTTGTACGTCAAGAGCGCTTCTTTTAGAGCTGCATTGCCTGCCAGGTTTGGTGTTTTACCGTCTTCTTTCAGATACCATGAACCTGCGGATTGGATCATACCGCGGATCAGACCGAGGTCATTCGGATCTTGAGTGAGCATTTCTTTACCTGTTTTTTGCTTCACAGCTTTACCGATTTCAATGAATTTGTCCCAATCAATGTTGGTCAGGTCAGCTACTTTGTAGCCGGCTTGTTCCAAATAATCCGTTCTTACATACAGACCCATAACACCAGAGTCGAATGGAACACCGTATTGCTTGCCATTATAGCTTGTTGGTCCGATTTTGTAATCCGCGAAGTCGGATGCTTTGATCGAGCTGCTCATATCATGGAAGGAATCGGGATAGGCTTGCAGGAAGTTCTGTGCCCGGTAATCCTCGATCAGAACCACGTTAGGCAATCCTTTGGTGGAACCGGAGTTGAGACCGGCATTCATTTTTTGTACGATATCATTTTGAGCATATTCTACAATGTTTACGGTTACATCAGGATGTTTGGCAACGTAGCGATCTTTCGCCAGCTTCAGTGCCGCGATATTGAAGTTCGGGTCCCAAGCCCAGACTGTGATTTCTTTCTTGCCGGAATCCGTGGTAGTCGCGGCTTTCTCGGAATTGCTGGAACATGCGGACAGCAAGATCAAGCTTGCGATCAGCAGAAGGAAAGTCATTTTTTTCATTTCGTTCAACCCCTACTCTTTTTTATATGTTGCTTATTCGTGCTAAACCTTTTGAATGAAAGCGATTACTTTGTTTATAAATCTAGTTTATCATCCTTGTTTTGCAGGCGTTAGGAATATCTTTATACGGATTGGTCTTATTATTATGAATTATCAAAAAAGGTACCGCTTACATTTGTATTTTATTTTGGTTTAGGTATTTTTTTTAGGTTGAACTAAGAATGAAAAAAGTGGAATAAGAACGAAGTGGGCAGAATAGTGCTGTACAAGCGCTTCGTGTACATCTTTAGTTCAGTTTATATATACATTTATTTGGTGGAGTCGTTTGATCTCACGATCAGGGGGAGCGTCATTCTTACTTTGGTACCCTCGCCTTTCTTGCTGGAAATGGTCACGCCATATTCTTCTCCATATAAAAGGGTAATGCGGTTGTGTACGTTCTGAATGCCGATGCCCGTGAAAAGTTGGCGCTTGCTCTTGGGGTTCGGAAGTCCGTCCTGCACAGCATGTCCGTCCATATCCATACCGTCCCCGTCGTCGACTACCTCGCAGATGAGTGTATCGTCCGTTTTGGACACCAATATATAGATGTGTCCTGTATTTTTCTCATTAAACGCATGGAAAAACGAGTTTTCGATAAAAGGCTGGATAATCAGCTTGGGCACATGGTACTCCAGACAATCCGGCGACACAAAATAATTCACCTGTACCCGCTGCCCATAGCGCACGTGGTTAATGAACACGTAATTTTGCATATTGGCCATTTCCTGCTCGATGGTGATCGTTTCACTTACATTACTGATCGTATTTTGCAGTAGGGAAATGAGCGCGTTGATCGTCTCGGCGGCGGTCTCCTTGTTTCCCTTGAGCACCAGCATTTTGATCGAAGCCAGTGTATTGTACAGAAAATGCGGATTGATCTGCCGCTGCAGCGCAGCCAATTCTGCATTTCGTTGTCCCTTTTGCGTCTCTAGAAGCTTCTGGATATAGTCATTCAGTTCATCCAGCATGTAGTTGTAGGCATGACTTAACTGTCTGACCTCATAGCTACCCGTTACCGGGAGATAGTTATCAAAATTTTTCTCGCGGACGGTCGACATTTGCTTGACCAGCCGGGTCAGAGAACGAATCAGGCGACGGGAAATCAGAAAAACAATTAACAAAGCAATCAACACGATGCCAATGCAGATCAGTACAACGGATTTGACGTCAATAATCTGTCCGATCGCGGTTTGTCTGTCGATCATGTTCACCAGATAAAAATCATAAGAAGGAATGTAGTTGGAAAGAAGGATGCTCTCCTTGTTCATCACATCGGCATTGATGTAGTTAAGTCCCTGTTCATTAATTTTTGTGGCATAGCCTAGCAGCTCATTGGAACGTTGTCCGATCAGATCCTGACGGTTGCTCGATACAATCAGTCCTGACTTGTCCAAAATGAGTACATCATTGCCGTTGCTCGTGAAGTTATTATAGAAGCGGCGGAATTCCGGCTCGCGAATGGCAATGTAGATCATGCCATACAACGTACCGCTAGTTCGCTCCATAAAAGCCTTGGAGGCGATAATATAGGGTGTCGGTTTCTGCCCGGTATTATTCATTTGCTGACGAAATAGATCCGTATCCAATTGATACATGAGCTGTGTAGGCTGTGCCGCGCTGCGGGCTGTAATCAAACTGTTCTTGAGCTCCTCCGCAGTTACCGGCCAGTAGGACGAGTCGGAATAGAAGCTCCGGCCATTCATGCCCGTTATGGCGACACTGACATCATAGGCGTCGACATTTGATTTAATCTGCTTCATCTGTTGTGCCATACCGAAGTAGATTCGCGCTGAGTTAATGGAGTCGGATTGCCCTCCTGTCAGGTAGTTTTTGACCGTTCCATTTTCCGAAGCATGGGTTACGGCATTCACGATAGAATCATTGAAGGACTCAAAGCTGGATTGAATCTGACTGAGTACCTTGGCATTCGTAATGCTGAAAGTTTCGGCGAACAATCGTTCAGACATCCGAATCGTCACCAAAGAGGTCAGCAAGGACACCGCAGTGATGCTGACCACCATAACGACAAATATTTTAAAGAACAGACCTTGATATTTGATTTTATGGATATACCTTTTCATATTCAATCTCTTTTCTGCTGGCAGATATGCTCTTGCTCTCTAATGGAGATGCTCCCTGCGATATTGGCTGGGTGAGTAACCCGTTACCTTTTTGAACACTTTGGTAAAATAGCTGGGGTCCGAATAGCCGACGGTGCTGCTAATATCCGAAATGGACATCGTCCCCGACCGCAGCAGCTCAGCAGCCTTTTCAACCCGAATTTTGTTCAGATACTCGCTGAAGCCCTCTGTATGATGTGCTGTAAAATAACTGGACAAGTAAGAGGGATTAAAATGAAAATATTGACCGAGTGTCGTCAAATTGAGCGTTTCCGCGTGATGTTCCTCGATATATTCCAGCAGCTTCTTCATGCTCGTACTGCTTCCTTGCTGTGTTTTGGCCAGAATCTGCATGTTCGCTTCCTCTAAAAAGGTCTCTAGCAATCGCACTGCCTCATGTACGTGAGGGGCATCATTAATTGTTTTGAAATAGGAGTATTTCGCCGCATCCAGTTCCTTCATATCATACCCCTGATTCCCGAGCAAAATCGTAATGTTGAATACGATGTTCCCGAGAAGGGATTTGAATTCAAAAGCGGTGGAGGTATAGTTGCCGGACATAGCGGTTACATAAGACCTCAAATCCTGAAAAGCCGTATCAAAATGCTCACGCTTCATCTCTTCCGTGAACTGTTTTAAGTTAAACGAGCTGTTCACCTGAACAGGCTTGGGGAGTTCGTCTTCCATCAGGAGCGCGGTTCCCGGGAAGTAAAAGCGATAGCTGAGCAGTTTGGGCAGTTCATCCTGATAGACCTCGCTCATTTGATTAAAATCATCAAACAAACGGCTAATCGCCCAGCCTGTCTGTGGCTCGACTTGCTTCGTCTCCTGAGCTACTTCTCGGACCACAGCTATCCAGGAGTGTAATTCACGCGGATCAAGATTAGCTAAAAAAACAGCCGCGTTTGCATCAGACGGCAGTTGTCGCAACACGATTTGTTCACAGGCAGATGTCACTCGATCGGTGAGCTTGGAAAATAGGTCCAAGGCAGGGTGGGAGTGGCCTTTCCCCTGAGGTTCCGCCTGCTCCACGCCTATGAGTGTAAAACGGGCATACGGAAATTCCTGCTTCAGCAGTTCCGGGTCATAGTCGATGCTATAGCCGGAAACGAGCTTTTCTATCACATGATCCATCGTAATTTGGTTATTCCCGGCATCTGCCTGATACTGAATGGACGGAATTTTGCGGGCTGTTCTCTGGAGCACTTGAAGCAGCTCATCCGTGTCCAGCTTGGGCTTCAAAATATAGTCAGCAACACCTTGCTGGAAGGTGGATCGCACGTAATTAAACTCGCCGTAGCTACTGAGCACAATGACCTCAATATCAGGATAACTCTGTCTGACAATGCGCGTCAGTTCTTCACCGTCCATGATAGGCATCACGATATCCGTAATGACAATATGGGGGCGCAAAGTCTCAATCAGCGCTAACGCTTCTTTTCCATTAGAAGCCTCGCCTACAATGCGAAATCCATACTGTTCCCACGATAAATGATGCTTGATCCCTTGCCGTACCAATATCTCATCATCTACAATCAAAATATTGCATAGCTCTTTCATGGCAGCACTCTCCGTAATTATACCTATTCAAAAAAAGACCTCCATAAGGCGGACGTCACATCATTTGAGACACATAGTTGATAACGCTTCCAACTTAGCTTAAATATAAAGCATTTAATCCTTACATGCTAACATAAACCTCTGTCTAATCCAAAGGTAATTTAGTTCAAATGGCATGTAAAACGACAAAAAAGGCCGCCGAGAAGATCTCGACAGCCTGAGTAAACCGGGCTACCTTTACCTTAAACGGTACCCCATGTCCGATCACCCGCCAAATATTTTTCAGTCAAAATAGACAGCAGTTGAATGCCAACCTCATTGTGGCCCCCTTCAGGGAGGATCAGGTCAGCGTATTTCTTGGAAGGCTCAATAAATGCCTCGTGCATAGGCTTAACCGTACTCAAATAGTGATCGTGGATCGACTGAATGGTGCGGCCTCGCTCCTCAATATCCCGAAGTACCCGGCGAAGTATACGCACATCCGGATCGGTGTCGACAAATACCTTGATGTCGAGCAGTTGACGGAGCTTTTCGTCAGACAGTACGTGTAATCCTTCCAGCATGACGATATGATTCGGCAGAAGCTCTACCGTCTTGTCTGTAGAACGAGCATGAACCGTAAAGTCATATACTGGCGCGTGGGTCGCTAGTCCTTTTTTCAGACAATGGAGATGCTCAATAAGCAATTCGTTGTCAAAGGCAAACGGATGATCATAATTGACCAAAGCACGTTCATCATGGCTCAGATGTGAATGGTCTTTATAGTAGTTATCCTGAGATATGAAAGTCACTTTGTTTGATCCCAGACGTTCAACGACAGCGCGTGCTACCGTTGATTTACCGGAACCCGTACCGCCGGCAATACCAATAATAAGCATGGCGTTTCACTTACCCTTCCCTGAATGTATCCCGATACAACTCAAGTATTGTAGCACAACGCGTACTTTTTTTCATCAATGCAGAGCATTGTATTTCTTCCATCTTCGTATCTTGGCTCTGAATGTCTTAAACGGTGCCACCGAGTTGATATGAATCCATCTAGCCATAGGCCAGTTCGGATTAGTGCCAGTCCACTTGTGAACGCCCTGCGTAAAGAGTTCTTCATGATTTAGTGTGTCAATCCAATCCAGCCACTTTTGCTCTGTCAGCTTGAATGTATGGCGCAATTCACTTAAAGAGTAGTTAGAATAGGTTCTGTAAAATGACTGATACAGCTCACCTAATCTATTCCATTTATAATTCGGAGCAGGCATAATGACGTCTTGTCCTTCCTTTTCGTCCCTGTCCCATGACATAACAAGATGGAGCCATCCAAGCTGGTAGGCAATGATTTCTGCGGGTGTTTTATCTACTTCGGAGACCCGAATATCCTTTTGGTTCTCGTCAATCTCCTTGTATTCACTGTCTAACAGCAAATAGGAGGTATGAATCGCTTCTTTTAACTCGGCTTTGGAAGTGTAGTGATAGCTGGGCATCTAATCGCTCCTTCAGATTCTATTCATTCTATCCACTTCTTTATATGTACCACCTAAACATGACAACCTTATGTCTTATTCAAAAATAAAAAAATATCGTTTTTGTGAATTTATGAAAGAGCATTTGGTGTGTTCACGAAAAGGGATGCAAAATTAATAGAGAATTTAATACAAAAGATAAGTAATTCGACATATTTTAATATTACTTTATAAGTCTATAATTATTGGAGGTAGTGCTTGGACATGCCATGATGTGGCATGAATGGTTCTACAGCTGTTTGGGTATTTATCAATTTATCTAAAAAGGAGACTGTTACATGAAGTCGAGTTTGCTGAAAAAATGTGCAAGTGTAATGTTGAGCAGTACGATGGCTCTGTCTTTATCGTTACCGTTACTAGGTCATGCACATGCAGATGGGAATTTACAGGTAAGTGATGATTTTGAACAAGGGGAAGCTCAAGGCTGGACAGCAGGTTCAGGTAACTGGTCTGTTGTCTCGAACGGGAATGGCTCTACATACCAGCAAGCTAGTCAAAGCGAAAGCCATTCGGTTAAAGGTAATGCATCATGGACCAACTATAGTGTGCAAGCAGATGTATATGTAGATGATTTTAATGGCTCCAATCGGGTATATGTTGCAGGCAGATACACAGATTCCAACAACTTTTATGCTGCATCTTTGTACAACAAGAAGGGTGGAGCACTTGAAATTCGCAAAAAGGTAAACGGTTCTATGAAAACACTGGCTACCAACAAGAAATACAAACTGGACACCAATACGTGGTACACAGTGAAGCTGGAGCTGTCCGGTTCGGACATTAAGATGTATGTTAATGATCAACTGGAGCTGACCGCAACAGATTCCAGCCTTGCTTCCGGAGCCATTGGTTTGGTAACCTCCAAGGCGGTTGCCCAGTTCGATAATGTTATCGTATCTGGCGCTTCAACCGAAACAGATCCAGGTACAACACCCGTGAACCCAACACCAGGCACAGACAACCCAACTCCTGGGGTAGATAAAAATGCAACCTCAAATATTAACTATAATCTGTCCGGTTTCTCCTATGGTAATACAGGTGGCGGGGAAATTAAGGAAACCGATGCCAATTACAAAAAGGTTTACAACGCTGTAGATCTCAACGAGGCACTTAAAAAAGGTACTAAAGTCAAAGTTATTGAGATCATGAATGATCTTGATTTGGGATGGAACGAAATGCCTGATGCTGCGAAGGTCATGCCTTTTAGCGCAAACAACCCTGTGCTGACAAATCCCGTTTTGAAGAAAACAGGTGTGAGCAAAATCTATATAGAAAACTTGAATGGAATTACGATTTTCTCGGCAAATGGCGCTAAAATCAAACATGCTGGCTTTGTTATCAAAAGAAGCTCTAATTTGATTTTCCGTAACCTCGAATTTGACGAGCTTTGGGAGTGGGATGAAGCAACCAAAGGGAACTATGACAAGAATGACTGGGATTATATCACGGTTGAAGGCCAAAGCTCCAAAGTATGGATTGATCATTGTACATTCAACAAAGCATATGATGGCTTGGTAGATGTGAAAAAAGGCAGTAACGGAGTTACCATTTCCTGGTCCTTGTTCAAAGGAGATGACCGCAGCTCCAATAGCTGGGTGACCCAACAGGTTAACGCTATGGAAGCAGACAAATCTTCCTACCCTATGTATGCTTATCTGAGAAGCAGTGCAGTAGGCTTGAGTAAAGAAGATATCATTGATATCGCAGCAGGACAAAAGAAAGCGCATCTGATCGGTGCTACTGAGATGGCCGCTGATAATGCAGATTTGGCAGTAACATTGCACCATAACTACTACAAGGATATTCAAGACCGTATGCCGCGTTTGCGTGCTGGTAATGCCCATGCCTATAACATCGTTATGGACGATGCCGGATTGGCTAGAGCCAAAAAAAGAATTACATCCGACATGGCTAAAGCAATTGCTGCTAAAGGATACCATTTTGACGTCGTGGGTAACGGTGCGATTTCCACAGAAAATGGCGCGGTACTGCTTGAAAAATCGTATTTAATTGATGTATTTTCACCAGTTCGTAATAATCAAAAAGACCCTAAAAAAGATGACTACACAGGTAAAATCAAAGCAGAAGACGTCATCTTCTCTGACAACGGTACCGTATTCAGAGGAGGCAGCGAAGAAGCGAATAGCCCATTAGCCCCTTATCCTGCGAAGGCCAAGAGCTTCTCATGGAATGGATTCACAACGTTGCCATACAGCTACACAGCCGAAGATCCAGCGAACCTGGTTGCTCAATTGACAGCCAAGGACGGAGCAGGTGCAGGCAAGCTGAACTGGTCGAGTGAAAACTGGCTTAAAACAGCATACAAGACAGTCGCTTCAAAGGGTGCACAAACGGTGGAAGATTCCGAATAAGTATATTGGAAAAATAGCATTGGAATAAGAAGCAGCCAGGACAGATATACTCTGTTCCTGGCTGCTTCTTTTCGTATACATTTTCAGGACGCGTTCGGCAAGCACTTAACCGATAACGACAAACGAGGACACACCAGCAGGTACCGATCTGACCCGGAATAACGTTCCATCGTCTCTAAAGGTACGCAGAACATAAGGCTGGTTCGTGGGTGTGCGTACCTTATCGAATCGGACGGTACCGAAACTGTCGAAATTGGCAGCTTGCACAAAGCTTCCGTCTGTGCGCCGGAGGACTGCAAAAAATCCCGTTGTAATAAAAGGTACTCCATCATTACGAGCCCAGATGACCGTAAACCGGCTAAAGGTTTGCGTAGGACTCACATTACGATATCTCGTAGCAGGAACTTTTCTGCCCGTAGACTTCAAGGTTTGAGGAGGACGAATAGCCACTACCTATCAACTCCTTTGTTGTGATGTGATAGTAGATGCACACAAAGGAGTTTCGGACCGTGCTATAAACTACTTCTTCAAAAATAGGTTTATAGATCTCATCATGCCCAATCGCGTCGTAGCGTAAAGAGTTCTTTCAACGCATCCGTCGACAGCTCGGTAATCCAGCCCTCGGTGCTGGGAATGATCTGGTCACTAAGCTGCTGCTTGCTCTCCAGCATTTCGTCAATGCGTTCCTCCAGCGTGCCCAGCGAGATGAACTTGTGTACCTGAACATCTTTCGTTTGTCCCATCCGGTAGGCGCGGTCCGTGGCCTGATTTTCAACAGCCGGATTCCACCATCGGTCGAAGTGAAAGACGTGGTTGGCGGCTGTCAGATTCAGACCCACACCCCCGGCTTTGAGTGACAAAATAAATACGGATGGCTGCTCGTCAGGTGGCAATGTGTGAGATTGGAACTGGTCAATCATCCGGTCACGAGCGGTTTTGGACGTGCTGCCGTTGAGATAGAGCACCGGCTCTTGCAGCTCTTGAGCGAGTACCTGCTGGAGCATACGTCCCATGCCAATATACTGTGTGAAAATAAGGCAGCGCTCGCCTTCCTCCCGCAGCTCCTTGACCATGGCTAAAATACGCTCCAGCTTGGATGAGCGGCTGATGACCGCTTCAAAATCGGGCTGACTATAACCGGAAGCCGTGGTATCCGGGGCCGCTTCCTTGGTTAAGAGCGCAGGATGGTCACAAAGCTGCTTTAACTGGGTCAGGGCGGATAAAATGGCTCCCTTTCGCTCAATCCCCTCCAGCTTCTGCATCCGTTCCATGAGTTCTTTAACAATTTGGTCATAGAGCGCACCTTGCTCGGAAGTGAGGTGAATGTACGTTTTCATCTCATTTTTCTCGGGCAAATCAAGCTGTATAGCCGGGTCCTTCTTCTTGCGTCGCAGCATGAAGGGCTGAACCAGCTTTTGCAGGTCTATTGTTCGCTGCTCGTTATGTTCTTTCTCGATAGCATTGATGAACCGATTGCTGAAGGCGCGTGCGCTGCCCAGATAACCGGGATTGATAAAATCGTAAATCGACCATAGCTCGGACAGCCGATTTTCAATAGGCGTCCCGGTCAGTGCAATGCGATGCCGTGCAGGGAAGCTGCGAACGGCAGTGGATTGCTTGGTTTGCGCATTTTTAATATTCTGCGCTTCATCAAGGCAAACCGAGTCCCAGGTCATGCTTTGCAACAGCTCCTGATCCAGGGTTGCTGTTGCAAAGGAGGTCAGAATAACATCGGCTTGCTCGACTTCCTCACGGAATAAGTCTCCCTGATCCCGCTTGCTTCCATAGTGGAGCATGATCTTTAAAGAAGGGGCGAATCGGCTGAGTTCCTTTTGCCAGTTGCCCAGCACTGAAGTTGGACAGATCAGCAGCGAACTGGAGCGGATGCCCGTCTCTGCTGCGATATCCTGTAGATGCAGCAAATAGGCAATAAACTGCACCGTTTTGCCAAGCCCCATATCATCGGCAAGGCAGGCACCCAGCCCAAAGCGCCGTAAAAAGGCAAGCCACGCGTATCCGTCCTGTTGATACGTCCGCAGCTCGGCTTGCAGTCCATCCGGTACGTCCAGTGCGGGCCATTCCGACTGTCGCCCGAGCTGGCTGATCAGCTTCAGCAGATGCCCGTTCAGCTCGACCTCCAGCCGGAAGCGTGCCGCATCCTCTGGCTGCTCACCCGTAGCATCGCTCTCCGCCTCATCGGCGTTGCCGAGCAGGTGCAGCTGCAGGATGTCCTGAAAGGACAATCCCTGAGCACTGTCGATCCCGGCCATCGCCCGGCGAATTTGCGCCAGCAGCGCGGGATCGAGCGCGATCCATTGCCCGTGGAAGCGCACCAGCCGCTCGTTGCGGGCCACCAGCTCGGCGAACTCGGACTCGCTCAGATCGGCATCGCCAATGGCAACACGCCAATCGAACTGGACAATCGAGTCCAGTCCGAACAGCGAGCTGCCCTTTGCGCGCTCGCCTCCGCCTTCGCCCGGGCGGACCTTGGCCCGCAGCTTCGGCTTCTTGCGGGTGGCTGCCTCCCACCAAGCGGGCAGCAGCACCTGCCAACCGCCCTCCAGCAAGCGCTGGCTGTCGGTCGTCAGGAATTGCCACGCTGCCTCGTCGGAGAGCGGGCGATCCAGCACGTCATCGCGGCTTCCGGTCCGCTGCCCGGCGGGCAAAATCGCGGTCAAGCGCTCCAGCCATCCGGCTGAGCGCTCACGCACATGGGTTGTCCACGCATCGGGCCACTGGCCGGATGCGTATCCATCGTCGGCTAGCCGTACAGGCACCAGCAGTGCCGGGTCCTGCTTGTCCTGCAACACCAGCTTGAGCTGCCACGACGGATCGTCGTCCTCCAGCTCTGGCTCCAGCAGTTGCAGGAGCGGGCGGAAGGGCGCGCTATCGGCCTTCCAGCCGATAGCGATAAGCCATGCCCGCGCATCCAGACCTGCCGCGGCCGGGCGGTTTTGGGCGAAGAGAATTGGATATCCTCTTCGCAAATCGGCGGCTTCCGCCTCGGTGCCGTACCAGTACTGAAACACGGCGGCCGAGAACGCCGCAGCCAGCCCTTCGCGCTCGTCCTTCTCCAGGCTGTCAAGCAGAGCAAGCTCTGCCGCTTTGGTGCTTTCCAGCGTTTTCCCCGATTCTAACGCCTCTAACGTCTCTCTCGCCTCTGCCGCCTCCAGTACTTCCGCATCCCAAATCCATTGCAGCTTCCCTGTCTGAAATGCTGTGAGGCTGGGCGTGTAGGCTTTCGCTTCAATGCAATGGGCAAGTAGAGGGATCAGCCGAAGCCACGGGGCATTGCCCTCGTCCCAGATCCATTCGATATGCTCCAGCAATTTGCGCTCCGTCAGAAAGGGAATCACTTGTTCCGAGGGCAGGAGGATAATATCCGTGTCCTGAACGTGCTGAATCTCCAACTCGGTGCCATAGAAAGAAGCCTCGTGCCAGGCAAACAAACGCTGCTTCAACATCTGACCGGAAATGCTGTAGTTCATAGACGAATCGCCATAAATCAGCGCGTCTCCATAGGTGGTTAACTGGATGTGTACCGTAATCGTCTCCGTATATTGGCTCATGATAACAATTTCCCTTTCCGCAATTCCTCCTGTAGCGCGCGCAGGCGGCTATGACGGCTGGTGAAGGTCGTGAAGAACAGCTCCCAGCGCGGCTCTTGCTTCATTTTTTTGTATAGCTTGAACAGCCGCTTCAACAGCTTAACCGCTGCTTTATAGCTGGATCTATTTTTTTCCAGCACATATCGTTCCACCGCCTGATGGTAAAAGGGCAACAGCAGCTCTGGTGCGTTCTTTTCAATGGGTTGTAACACGCTCACACGAAAACTCAAAGGCTCGCTGCGTATACTTAGCTGATAATCAATCCATTGCCGCCATTTGTCGTGGGCAAGCAGCGCTTCTTCATACATTCCCCCGGCAAAAGGAAGCATACCGACCAGTGTATTCCACATTTCCTGCTCCGCTTCTGGAAGGTGCTGCAAAACCATATCCCAATCATTCATATAATCGTGTAAATGATCGTCCCGATGGCTGTGAAGCAAGGGTCCGATATGCCGTAGTCCATCCTTGAGGCGTGGCCATTCCTCGGCTTCACGCAACGCATGCAAGAACAAAAGCAACTGACTCGAAGAGATTTTTAGCGGAAAATCTTTTTCGGCCTCCTGAAGCAGCGACCAGGCTTGATCATCCTGCGACTGGTAAAAATACATCCAGCTTTGGGCCAGCATCCAGGGAAGCCGGGCCAAAGCTGTCCCAAGCTCATCCTCAGCCGTCTGCAAATGCAGTAATTCCTCTGCATATATGCTGGAAGTGGAATCTTTCTGCTGGGGACGCATCCAGTTTAGCCAAAATCGGTAGTACGCGTCTGAAAAATAAGTGCCATTACGCGATTCTGTCAGCATTTTTCGGCGTAAATAGGCCAAGGTCTCTGCCATGCGAGCTTCTTGCGTCGGTTCATCGGTTAGGGCAAGCTGGCTCTCAAAATCACGCTCGATAGCTTCTTTAAGCTCATCTGCGGCGATTTGCGTGTAATACCCCATATAGGAATGGGTGGGATAGCCCGGCATAGGTGACTGAGGCACCAGCTTTTCCAGCACACGCAGATGAGCGTGCAGTCCATACAACTGTTGCATGCCGGGTGAAAGCGGCGGCTTCACAGCATATATCGAGGCTAGGGCGCTTTGGACATATTGAGAATTTTGCGTGTTTACATGGTTGAGCGCGATGCACTGATCGAACAGGTCATGCCATTCTGAGATAGGCATATCCGGTATGCGGCTTGCTGTTTTGCTGAGCGTGTTCCTTGCAGTTTCCTTGCGATCCGGTGAAGGAGTGGACCGGGAAGTTGGCGCGGTGGTGCGCACGTCAGATTGGGTAGCCAACCGGGTGAAGCCCGCTGAATGGGCGTTCACCAACGCATGTACGGAACGTTCCTGCTCTTTCGCATAATTCAGCAGGGCAGCAATCATGTGCTTGCAGTTCTTATGAACCGGGCATGTGCATCTGCTGGCAGCAAAAGCGCTCAAGTGCAGATCCACTTCGTAAAGATCGCTTCCATCTACGACAGCCGCGATATGGTCGGCGTCAGGCATTGTAAATTCTTTTACCTTTCCTTGCTTGAAATATTGAAACCCGCGTTTGATCGTCACATCATTAAAATGGTCAGCCACGTTCTGGATAAGCTGCTGCCATTGTATATCATCCATAAGATAGGTTGGTTTCATATGCATTAGTCTCCTAAAGAGAATAGTCAATCCGGTGACAGCTTAACTCTTCCATTATATCAGTTCATGGGTAAATTGAGGTGGAGGGAGCAGATGGAAAGTTTCCATGTTTACACTGCACGGTAAAGGGTCCAATGAGCAGGATATGTACGGAGTTGTCGAGCCGCTGTTGGAGGATTTTATTATTATCGGTATTCGTGGAGACCTGCCTATGGGTGGGGGATTTCAATATTATGAGCTGAAAAGTCTGGGCAATCCGCTGCGCGAGCAGTTTGATCGGGCTATCGAGCAGCTTCAGGCGTTCGTACAGTATGCTACAGACAAGTACCCGGTGCGTATTTCCAGACCCGGACTTCTCACTGCACATTCAAAACATACCTGACAGATCACGGCGTTTCCCCCCGACAACCAACAGGACGTGCTCCAATGGCTGCGTGAGGATGCGGGAATCTCGTATTGATGGCAGTATGTAAGTATGCTTGGATGAACTTCAAAACAGCTACGAAAAACAACCGCCGGGTAAAGTAAAAAGCCCCTTACGTTGCAGCGTAAGAAGGCTTGAATCATCAGCAAGGTTGGGGAGCAGTCCCCTTCCTGCACCCTATCATCTTATGCTTATCTACCCTCTTCATTCTCTGTTGTAAATTATATTTTACAAATTCGAGAAACCATAAAGGAGGCATCAGTATGCAAACTGATGGGATACAGGGTTTAAATTTCCTTAAATTAGTTGGAAAAATTCACATGGAAAACGGAGTAGGCGGAATGGTGCTGTACAAGCGGAGCGGTCGCCTTTGCCCCCGGATTTCAAACATTGTGGGATTATTCAGGAAATCCGGGAGCAACAGCGATGGGAAGCACCATCCGCCTGCGCAGTGGCGCCTCATGTACATTTCCAGTTCAAATTATATAAAATGATCCTCCAACATGCTCAAAGACAGCTCGGCGGTAGTAGCCACCACGATATCGGCACCCTGCATTTGCGAGGGCGTTCCCACACCGACTGCGAACATCCCGGCACCCTTGATCGCCTGAATTCCCGCCTGCGCGTCCTCTATACCGATACAGTCGGCAGGCTGAACACCCAGATTGGCCGCTCCGGTGAGGAAAATTTCCGGGTCGGGTTTGCCATGCCGGATGGCTGTGACATCTACCACACTGTCAAAATAGTGCGTCAGCTCCAGCCTATCCAGTATAAACGCTGCATTTTTGCTCGCAGAGGCCAGCGCGATACCGATCCTGGCGTCACGTAACTCCGTTAGGAGCGCGCGGATTCCCGGTAATACGTCTCCCGGGGTCAAAGCTGAGATGAGCCGCTGATATTCGGTATTTTTCTGTGCGGCCAGTTCCTGCTTGTCATCGGCTGAATACGCATTGGCCCGATCACTACGCGCTAATATTTTGTCGAGTGACTCTGTACGGCTGATTCCTTTTAACTGCTCATTAAATTCCCGGTCGAAAGGAATACCCAACGTTGCCGCCAAGCTGCCCCATGCCTGAAAATGATATTCGGCGGTATCTGTAATTACTCCGTCCAAGTCAAAAATCACTGCCTTCATTTGGTTTCCCCCTGTCTGCCCGGTTTATGAAACACTGTTTGTCAGTAACGGCTGCCCATGGGTAATGTGCGTTGGCTGTCCATACAGCTCCAGCGTCAGGGGTTCTCCGTCCAACAGCGTAATGATCACTTCATTTTCCTGTACGAGAATACTTAGCAAGCGACCACGATAGTTGATTTTAAACGTATATTTGCTCCAGCCCTGCGGCAGGAAGGGGGAAAAGCTCAACGTTTCGTTATACGTTCTCATTCCGGCAAAGCCTTGCACAATCGCCAGCCAGCTTCCTGTCATGGAGGTAATATGCAGTCCGTCCTCGGTGTCGTTATTATAATTATCCAGATCCAGACGAGCTGTTCGTTTATACATCTCGACTGCTTTTTCCTCCATTTTGAGCTCGGCAGCCAGCACAGCGTGAATGGATGGGGACAGACTGGATTCATGAACGGTCATCGGCTCATAAAATGCAAAATGGCGTGCTTTTTCCTCCAGCGTGAACCGATCTCCGAAGAAATACAGACCTTGCAGCACATCCGCCTGCTTGATGAAGCAAGAACGGAGGATTTTATCCCATGACCATTTCTGATTTAGTGGCAGATGACTTGGATCAAGGGAGGATACAGGCTGTAAATCCTTATCCAGAAAGGTATCATGCTGTACGAATATGCCCCGTTCCTCATCGTAAGGATAGTACATGCGGTTGATGATATCCTGCCAATGCGCAAGCTCATCCTCGGTAATAGCCAGCTTCTCCGATTTCTCTGAAGAAATTTGAGGCAAGACCGATAACGTATATTTTAAAACCCATGCAGCCAGCGTGTTGGTATACCAGTTGTTATTGACGTTATTCTCATATTCGTTCGGTCCGGTAACCCCGTGGATCATATACTGCTGATGGCGATGGGAAAAATGAACTCGATCCGCCCAGAAGCGGCTAATTTCGACCAGTACATCTATTCCATATTCCCGTAAATAGGCCAAGTCGCCTGTATAGTTGGTGTAGTTGTAAATGGCATACGCGATGGCTCCGTTACGGTGAATCTCCTCGAAGGTAATTTCCCATTCATTATGGCACTCCACACCCGTAAAGGTGACCATAGGATACAGTGCTCCACGAAGACCTTGCTGCGCCGCGTTATGCTTGGCACCCTCCAGTTGATGGTAGCGGTATAGCAGCAGGTTTTTAGTCACGTCAGGATCTGCCAGCGCCAAATACATCGGTACAGCGTACGCTTCCGTATCCCAATACGTGGCACCGCCATATTTCTCCCCCGTAAAGCCTTTCGGTCCGATATTCAGGCGGGCGTCTTCACCGTAGTACGTAGAGAATAGCTGGAAAATGTTAAAACGTATTCCCTGCTGGGCTTCCGTATCCCCTTCGATTTCAACATCCGCTTTGTCCCAACGTCCGGCCCAAGCCGCGATATGCTCACGCTTAAGCAGAGCGTATCCTTTGTTCACAGCTTCCACGGCGAGACGTTCAGCTTGTGGAATCAACGCATCCTTTTCTATGTCACGTGAGGTGGTGACTGCCACGATTTTTTGCAAATGAGCACTGTCACCCGGGGCGACGGTATATTGATAGTGGCGTGCAGCATACAAAAAGCCTTCTTCCGTCGTCTGATGATCCTGTCCCTCGGTCACAATACCCATGGTAGCGTTTACGGTAAAACGCGGAACACCAAATGGATTATCTATCGTCGTTGTGGATAGGCTGATGAATTGTTCCTGAACCTCGCGTGCTTCCTCTAGCCAGAACACCTCATCATAGTTGGTGTCCTCATTTCTCGTATTACCGTCCAGATGAGGAACAAGCTCAATCGTTAGAGGCTGATCGCTTATATTGGTTGCTTGGTAATCAATCAGGCATAGTTCACGAGTGGTGATGCTTAGAAAACGTTCCGTGGTGATACGAACCTGACCGTTCACGGTACAGGCACGCCGCAGAATACCTTGCTTCATGTCCAGTTCCTGCACAAAATCACTGATGTCTGCTGTGAATAAATCTACTTCCTGCTGGTTCACGATCAGACCGATGCCGATGAAGTTCATGGCATTGATGACCTTGCCAAAATACTCGGGATAGCCGTTTTTCCACCAGCCGACCTTTGTTTTGTCGGGGAACCAGACACCGGAGATGTAAGTTCCCTGATGATGATCACCTGAATAGGCTTCTTCAAAATTACCGCGCATTCCCATATAACCGTTGCCTATGGACATTATGCTTTCTTGTAATCGCATGTGTGTTGTATGTAGAGTGTGGGTTGTCAGTTTCCAGTTATCTACGTCAAATAATCGGTTATAAACCATGATTGCGTACCCCTCTCGGAAAATGAAATCGTTGTTTTAACGAAATCAGTATATGAGCGAGTTCAGTATATAGTGCAACCGATTGCCTTGTCAACGCAAAAAAACTGATTTTATGGATGTCCACAAAATCAGTTTTTGTTCATTCCTTGGAAGATAACAGCGCCTGACTGGATTTGCGTTCTACGATCCGGTGGGGAACAATGATATGTTTGGTCAGCTCCTTGGGGTCTTCGATTTTTTCGATCAGACTTTTGGCCGCCTGATAACCCAGGGTGAAGATATCAATATCTACGGAAGTAAGAGGGGGATTCATCAGCTCAGCCAGCATCAGATTGTTGAAGCTCACCATGGAAAGCTGTTCCGGCATGGACACGCCCAGTTGGGACAGCAATTTTTGTACCGCCATCGCAACAAGGTCATCATTGACGATCATAGCGGTAGGAGGAGGGGAAACCTGCAATAGCCTCCGCATGTCCTCCAGGGTAAGAGGCTCCCTGACAACATATTCGCCCGGTAGAGGCAGATGGGCCTCCCGTAGCGCATCCTGATAGCCCCTGAGTCTTTCAATATTCACAGTGCGTTCATGATCTCCGCCAACATAAGCAATACGCTGATGATTCAGACGGATCAAATAAGTGACCACGTCCTTGGCGGCTTGGTAGTTATCGTTGTCCACATGGGTGGTTTCACTGATAAATTGCTGAGGCTTACCGATTACGGTATAAGGTATTTTTTCTCTATGAAAATACTCCACAATTTTATCCTCTTGCTTGGAGTACAGGACAATGTAGCCGTCAACACGTCCGGTTCGCGTCATCAGCTTCACGCGGGATAGCAATTCATCGCTCGTTTTTCCCGTGACAATCGACAGTGTATAGTTATGCTCATTCACCCATTCACTAATCCCGCGTAGGCTTTCCGGAAAGAACGGGTTTTGAAAGATTGCCACATCCGATTCTGGCATAATAATGCCGATCGACTGTGTGACACGGTTAG
Source organism: Paenibacillus sp. LT-B23 (assembly GCF_059417685.1). NCBI lineage: Bacteria > Bacillati > Bacillota > Bacilli > Caryophanales > Paenibacillaceae > Paenibacillus > Paenibacillus sp. LT-B23. The sequence continues at coordinate 118,070 of NZ_JBSQBM010000017.1, forward strand.
CCAGACTTTGGGCCGAATAATTGGGCTCATAGCCGAGCGCCTTCATTTCTTTACGGACACGTGCCTTGGTGGCCTCGCTGATTTTAGGGCTGTCTTGAATGACGCGGGACACGGTGGAAGTAGCAACATTGGCACGTTTTGCGACATCTTTGATGGTTACTGCCATCGTCTTCTTCTCCTTTTGCTATCTCAAGCAGGAAATATTATGTTCTATCATACGATATTGCTCGAAAATCAACAAATTCGCGGCTTTTTTCGAGCTTTTACATCGTCATTAACCAAGATATTTATAATCAGGGTATTGCTAATAGAAAGCGATATCATTATAATAATTGTGCAACCGATTGCATATATTTACGAGGTAACAAACAACGCTGTACATACTATATGGATGGAGATTGATGGAGAAATGAAAAAACTTCTATCATTTGATTTTTGGCAAAAGCTTGGGAAAGCACTGCTTGTGGTAGTCGCCGTCATGCCAGCGGCCGGAATTATGATTTCGCTCGGTAAAGTGGTGGCAATGCTGGCTGGTGATGTTCATGTCTGGTTGACCGTCGGTGGGGTCATGGAAAATTTGGGTTGGGGCATCATTAACAATTTACACATTCTGTTTGCGGTGGCAATCGGCGGTTCCTGGGCTAAGGAACGGGCTGGCGGGGCTTTTGCTGCCTTAATTGCTTTTATCCTTATTAATATTTCAACAGGAACGATTTTGGGCGTATCCTCGAAGATGCTAACGCAGGAGGGGGCAACCACCCATACTCTCTTTGGTGCATCCATTCCGGTCAGTGGCTATTTTACTTCTGTTTTAGGGGCACCTGCACTCAATATGGGCGTATTTGTCGGTATCATTTCCGGGTTCGTCGGAGCAGTGGTATTTAACAAATACTACAATTACCGCAAGCTACCGGACGCTTTAGCCTTTTTTAACGGTAAACGTTTTGTTCCTTTTGTCGTGATTTTATGGTCTGTCATCGTTAGTTTGATCATGTCTGCCATCTGGCCATTTATCCAGGGAGGGATTAACCAGTTTGGTGTTTGGTTGGCGACCTCTGGGGAATCGGCTCCTTTTGTAGCGCCATTTGTCTATGGTACACTGGAAAGACTGTTGATTCCCTTCGGGCTTCACCATATGCTGACGGTTCCTATTAACTATACTCAACTTGGTGGCGTTTACACGACGCTTACGGGTTCCGGGGCGGGCAGCGTCGTTGCTGGACAGGACCCGCTGTGGCTGGCTTGGGCAAGCGACCTGAGTGCGCTTCGTGGTACCGATCCGACAGCCTACAATAGTTTGTTGGAAGGCGTGACGCCTGCCCGTTTTAAGGTAGGACAAATGATCGGTGGAGCGGGAATCCTTATGGGACTAGCGGTGGCGATGTATCGCCGTGTAGACAAAGATAAACGCAGCAAGTACAAGTCGATGATCTTTTCGGCAGCCGCAGCTGTCTTTTTAACAGGGGTAACGGAGCCACTGGAATTCATGTTTATGTTCGTAGCGCCTGTGCTGTATGTGGTTTATGCTATTCTTACCGGAATTGCGTTCGGAATGGCGGACATCATACATTTGCGTTTACATTCGTTTGGTATGATTGAACTGTTGACCCGATTGCCATTGTCTATAAATGCGGGTTTGGTGCAGGATATTATTAACTTCGTGCTGACTTGTGTTGTATTTGCGGTAGCAACCTACTTTATCGCTTATTTTATGATCGGCAAATTCCAAATGGCTACGCCGGGAAGACTGGGGAACTATACGGATGAGGAGCCTCAGGGGACTTCCGAGGCGGGGAGTATAGAAGCGAATGGTGTGGCGGCTGTATCCCTGCAAAATCAACTGGCTACCGATATCATCAAAACTCTTGGGGGTGAGCAGAACATTGTCGAGGTCGATGCCTGCATGACCCGTCTGCGTGTGACGGTGAAGGATACAGATGCCGTCGGGGACGAAAAGACATGGAAAGCGTTGGGCGCTCTGGGCTTAATTAAAGTAGATAATGGGGTACAGGCGGTTTACGGACCGAAGGCCGATGTGCTCAAATCAGATATACAAGACATACTCAACAGGTGATTACTTTGAAATTGTTAACCTTAAATGTACATGCTTGGATGGAAGAAAATCAGCTTGAAAAGCTAAAACAACTGGCCGCTTTTATTCATGAGCAGCAGTTCGATGTCATTGCTTTGCAGGAAGTGAACCAGTCCATAGACGAGGCTCCTTTATCGCCGGACGATTTGGGAGCTTACTATAGTGCTGATCCTGAGGTGGTCATTAAGCGTGATAATTACGCTTATGTGCTGAACGGGTTATTGTCCGATACCTATTATTGGACGTGGGCCCCCGCACATATTGGCTTTGCCAAATACGATGAGGGCTTGGCGATTTTGTCCAAAACACCGATTACAGACACGGTGAGCGAATATGTTTCCTCGCTACGGGACTATGACAACTACCGATCCCGCAAAATTGTGGGCGTGCAAACTGCGGTGGATGGAGTATCGGCATGGTTTGTGAGCGGGCACTACAACTGGTGGAATGATGAGGAATCCTTCCGTGGACTATGGGACCGTACAACGGAGGTGTTGAATCCTTTTGCGCCGACGCCTGTTTTTATGATGGGGGATTTCAACAATGCGGCTGAAGTGCGCGGGGAAGGGTATGACTATGTGCTGCAATCCGGCTGGTCGGACACCTATCCGAACGCAACGGTACGTGATGAAGGCTATACGGTGATTAAAGCTATTGCTGGCTGGGAAAGTAATGCGGAGCCGCTCCGCATTGACTATGTTTTTTCCAACAAACCCGTACAGGTTCAATCTTCAACCGTCGTGCTGAACGGAAAAACGGGATCAGTCGTATCCGATCATTTCGGGGTTGCAGTTGAATTGGAGCTGTAATTATAGGTAAAAGAACAGGCTGCCTGCTTATGCAAGTGGCCTTTTTCTTGAGGATTTCAACTTTAACCGAATGAAGTATTGGATAACAATAGCCATAAGCACTAATATCATGTTGTAATAAAAAGGGGCATTTATGTTAAAGCGTTCAATGAGTACGCCTGCGATGATTGGAGAAACAATAGCCCCTAATTCCGAGAGGGATACAACGTTGCCGATAAATGAACTTCTGTTTTCCTCAGGAATGACATCCCCCAGTTGCGAGTAAAAAGAATCCAGATAGCTGGCTCCGCCAATGCCTCCGATGAACATCCCCAAGTATACAATCCACGGTTCAGTGAACCACAGAAACAAGGTTATTTCCACCATGATCAGCAACAGGCCGATGATACTGAGCATTAAGCGATCTTTGAGCAGGTCCGAACCTTTGCCGATAAAGGGTGCCGATACAAACGTCGATATCCCGATGATGGTAAAAGCCAGGCTGATTTCTACAGGGCTCCAGTGGAACTTTCGGCTTATGAAGGGGCTCGTGCTGTGGCTGAGGTTTGGAAGGAGGACTGGGGAACGTCATTCTGGAGACGGCAACGAAGGAGATGCAAGAAAACATAGCAACGAAATAGAATGGAACAGATAGAGTAAAATAGGAAACAATCACTCCGCTCATGATAGGTCCTAAAATCGTACCTGCCCCTTCGCTGCTGCTGATATATCCATTGAGGATACCTCTATTCTCCGTGGTACTGATCTGGTTGATGGTGACTCTTACAAACACGGTTAATCCTATCGCCACCAAGCCTTGAAGGAGTCTAAGGATGGATAGAATGATGAAGCTTTTTGCAATCGGGAACAAGAGCATACAAATAATCTCAGCCAAGAGTAAGCTCAGCCCCAAGCGCTTTGCGCCAATCTTTTCATAAATTCGTCCTGCCAAGCCTCCACCGAGAAATCTTCCCACATAAAATAGAGAAAATAAAATACTCATGCTGAGTGCGGATATGCCGAACTGTTCTACATAAATAGCAAAGAGCGGGAGGATCATACTCCCACTCATGTTAGCAATAAGACTGATGACAATCATACAGACGATATTATGGTTTAAATGTATACGCCTCTTCATATCCTCGAAACCTCTCTTTGAGCTTGCATCATGGAAACCGTTCTTCTGATTGCTCCTGATTACGCATGAAGGGCTTCAAATCAAGGTAGGATGAATATGAAGTAAGCAGGGCACAAGGGGAGTGAGTTCTCCCATAGGATACGCAGTTGTGTTCCTTACTGTGCCTAATTCTGTACCCTTTAAGCGGGAAAGCCCCCTCCAGGCGGCGGCCAAGCTCCATAAATACGGCGCAGCAGCACGATTTCGCCCAAATGATATGAGTTGTGGGAAGCGATATTCCGCAGCAGTCCCGCTTTCGTTTCACCGGGGAAATGGGCCAGTGAATCATCCAGTTGAGCAGTTTCTGCAATCTTTACAGCCTGATCTACGCCCTGTAAAAATTCGTTAATGACAGCTTTCCATGCTTCTTCACTTTGCGGTCCGATTTCTTCGGGCCAGCTTTCCATCACATTGCCCGGAAGCTGGGGCTTCCGACCTTCCAAATGCTCCAGCATAAATTGCTGCCAGTAGCTCATATGCTTCAACAGTTGATAAATACTGTAGGGCATTTCTGCATTTTTCTTCCCTGCCAGCTCGATGTCGATATCCGGTAAAGCCCGAGCCACTCGAATATGTCCACGTTCACCGACCAGCGATTTAACCAGTGCTTGACCGAATAATTGGTTTGCATCCGACATGTATGATCATCCCTTCTATGGAGAGCATGTACTAGCTTATTCTCATTTTACGATTATACAATTAAATTTTTGGAAATGAAAATTAAAGCATGGTTTGCGAGAGAGAAGAATTTTCTGAAAAAAAGTAGTTGATAATTATTCTCAATGGAAATACAATAAAATTGTTTCATGAGAAACTAAAATAATGAGTCATTATGATTTTTATTTAGATGCGAAAATGTTAAAGGGGAGATTTTCGCATCTTGTATTGTTTCTTTTGAAACAAATTCAAGCTATAATGAACGGAGGGATACGCCAAAGGAGTGACTATCGGTTTGTATGGAAAAAGCCACAATCATTCAGCACGTCTATGACCTGCTTATCAAAACTAACCATCAGCTGGAGCAGTATCAGCAGAGAGAGAGTATGTCTTTTCTCGAAGAAGTCCACGAGCATTTTGATGGGAATGCTTCGCTCAAACTGACTGATGTTCACGTCATTGACTGTATCGGGAGGCATGAGCCGATTAATGTTACGACATTAGCGGATCGGATTGAGCTGAGCAAAGGTACGGTTTCGAAAGTTAGCACCAAGCTGCTCAAGGAAGGCTGGATTCGCAGAACCCAGCTTAACGACAACAAAAAAGAAATTTACTTTCGTCTAACCCCGTTGGGGAAAAAGCTCTTTCTTGTGCATGAGCGGCTTCACGTTAAAGTACAGCATCAGTTACTTCAATTTTTAGATCGTTACAGCACGGAGGAATTAAATGTCTTGAAACGCTTGTTGTCTGACGGTGTCGGTTTTTTGGAGGCCCTGGAACTCCATGACAAGAGTGAGGAACCAAAAGACTAGAAGATCATCGGCATTTTTTTAACAAAACGGCATCTGCGTACCCTTCTCATGTGGCAGACACATTAGGGATATGCAGGTGCTTTTCTAATGCAATAGCCTTTTGGCCTCCATATAGAACACCTGTACAAATTTCTTCGTATTAATACGGGCTTGAGACAGCGAGGGCTCCACATTGTTTTGCAGCTCCAGCATTTTTTTGCGGATTTCTGTAAAATCAAAAAATTTAGACGCATAATTTTCAAATTTAGGGTGAGTGTAATCCGTCAATCCGAGCGACACGATATGGCTTAGCGTCTGGAAAATGGCGCGGCGGACGCGCTGCTCAGATGCCTTGATTTCCTTGCTTAGCTCTGCCGCAGAAGCAGAGCTTCCCAGCCGTCTCAAGGCTACATTCGCGAAGATATCCTTCAACGGCGGGAACATGTAGGGGGACAGGTTACCCGTTTCCTCCTCATACTGGTCCAGATATTCCAGCATATCCAGCAGATCCATACTCCCCGCTTCGCCGATCATTCCCATTTCGGAGAGCAGAAACTGTCCGGAAGTTGTGATCTTTTTGGTGGGTTCTATCGTTGCCGATGGTCCTGTCGATGCGAACATCGACAGTCCCTGTAGCGTGCGCTGGATATCCGTGATCGATTGCTGCATGCGCAAACGCTCGGACACCTTATGAATCACTGCAATAATCTCCAGTCGATTCAAGGGCTTGGCAATGTAGTATTCAATACCGAGTGAGTAGGCCTCGCCGATCATATTTTTGGATTCAATGCGGGAAATCATAATGATTTTGCCGCTGAAATGATCACCGAGCGCGCGTACCGTCTGAATGCCATCACGAATCGGCATCAGCAGGTCAATGAGTAATATATCAATCCGGTTAAGCTCCAGTAGATCGCTGTTCACATAGGAACCGTCCTCCGCTTCCCCGATAACCTCACCTAAACCTTCATCTTCAATAATGTCTGCCAGCATAGAACGAATTCCCTGATCGTCATCCACAATATAAAAACGCATCCGGGCTATCTTCCTTTCTCCGTCAGTTTCCGTAAAGGCAATGTGACTGTAAAAGTGGTCCGTACCCTGTCTGTGTGTTCTTCTTCCTGTTGCAGCACAATCGTTCCTCCGAGGCTCTCCGCGACCTCGCGCACATAAAACAATCCCATGCCAGTCGAAGGCTGTCCTTCCTCATCATACTTGGTTGTATACCCCGGTGTGAAGACCATTTCCCGTTTGCGCTGAGGAATCCCCGGGCCGTTGTCCGTGACGCTAAAGGTTACGGTGTCCTCTTTTCCCGGTAGAAACCGAATGGAAACGTCAATACTTCCGTTGTCCTTCATCGCTTCAACCGCATTGGCTGTCAGATTATTAATGAGTGTCAAAACCGTATAAACATGCAACTTGGGCAGTAAAGAGTCAACATGCAGGGTGAAATGAATGGGCTTGTCCAGCGCTTGGGCATATTTGCGGTTCGTTCGGACGATCAGCTCCCCAAGCTCCCGAGAAGGCATGTAATGCACTCCGCTTTCCGCATCAATCAGCTTGGACAGCCCGGCAAAAATCCGCTGACTGTCTTTTTTGATCTCATGAACCTGTCCGGAAATACGGAGTGCCTGTCTGGCGTAACGGTCCCTGTCTTCCAGAGATTCAGCCTGCTGCAACTCCCGATATAGCTCGTAGCTTTCACGGGTGATCTGCTCTGTATGCGACAGGGTTTTGCCGAGCTGGACGGACTCCTCATACAGATCCGATACCAGAAGCAGAATCCGTTCGGTCTGCTGTCTTTGGGCCTCTTCATGCTGAACGGACTGCTTCAGGCGAATGATATTGTAGAACCCGAGCACGAAGAAGCTGCGGATCATGGCCATGAGAGCCACTTTGCTGATCTTGACGATGTCCCAGAATTCCCCGTCAATGCTCCACCGGACGCTAAGTTCCGCCACGCTTGCCGCAACCTCTATACCCACGGAGAGAATGCCTACCCGGAGAGCGCGGTAGGGCTCGGCATTAATGTTAAGGACCTGAAAGAGCAGGCCGTAGACCATGTAATAAAAAAAGGTAGGCCCGTGCAGGGTCACCAGCTCTTCGAAGGAAGGGCCGGGGTGAGTGAAATAACTGAGTGAGATGCGAAAGGCCACCACGGCTATGCCTGTAAGCAGTCCTGATAATGCAGGCGGAATATGACGAATAGATAGCAGAAAGAAAAAAAATACAGGCGTGCCAAAGCTGAGACGAAATGTATTAGAGAAAGGGTGAATATTCAGCTCGCCCGCCAATGGTACGACCACAAGCATAAGCAGGAAAAGGAGGATATTCAGCTTCATAATTATTCACCTCCTATGTTATTAGAAAGGCAATGTGAGATAAATTCACAATCCAACATTAAAATGGTGAATTTATTGAAAAAAAACAAATACAGGTGTAGATAATTGTCGGTTTTTATAGATCAGACTGTAGTATAAATAACACCATTTGAATATTAAGAACAGCATACTGCAAAAATATACAAATCAGCCAGGGGGGACACGAAGTGAAAAAGATTAATTTGACAATGCAAATCTTTATCGGTCTGGCTTTAGGTATTATTATTGGTGCCTTATTTTACGGCAATTCAGGGGTGGAAGTCTACTTAAAGCCGATCGGCGATATTTTTATCCGGTTGATTAAGATGATTGTCGTGCCTATTGTGATCTCAACTCTTATTATAGGCGTAGCCGGCGTCGGAGATATTAAAAAGCTGGGCAAGCTCGGCGGAAAGTCTATTGTGTACTTTGAAATTGTGACGACCATTGCCATCCTTTTCGGATTGCTGGTTGCGAATCTGGTTCGTCCCGGAGACGGTGTAGACATGTCCCACCTGGCCAAGAGTGATATCCATAGCTACGTGGAGACGGCTGAAAAGTCAGGCCACAGCTTTATGGATACGATTGTGCATATTGTGCCTACTAATATTTTTCAAGCGCTGGGCGAAGGGGATATGCTGGCTATTATCTTCTTCTCCGTCTTGTTCGGACTAGGGGTAGCGGCGATTGGTAACAAGGGCAAGCCTGTGCTGAATTTCTTCGAAGGCGTAGCCGACGCTATGTTCTGGGTAACCAATCAGGTGATGCGCCTGGCTCCGTTCGGTGTATTTGCACTGATTGGAACGACAGTAGCCAAGTTTGGGCTGGCATCATTGTGGCCGTTATTGAAGCTTGTTTTGTCGGTGTACGGCTCCATGCTGCTATTCATTGTGATTGTTTTTGGAATTATCGCCAAGCTCTGCGGTACTCGTCTCTGGACTATGGTCAAAATTTTGAAAAGTGAGCTGCTACTTGCCTACTCAACGGCCAGCTCGGAAAGTGTCCTGCCTAAGATCATGGAGAAAATGGAGAAGTTCGGATGTCCGAAAGGAATTACTTCCTTTGTCATTCCGATAGGATATTCCTTTAATCAGGACGGTTCCACCTTGTATCAGGCGCTGGCTGCGATCTTCATCGCCCAGATGTATGGTATTGATCTGCCGATCACTACACAGATCACGCTGATGCTAGTGCTGATTATTTCTTCCAAAGGTATGGCAGGTGTGCCGGGCGCTTCCTTTGTAGTTTTGCTCGCTACACTGGGATCAGTGAACCTTCCGCTGGAAGGCTTGGCCTTTATCGCTGGTATTGATCGTATTCTCGATATGGCGCGTACGGTAGTCAATGTATTAGGCAACTCGCTTGCCGCCGTGGTCATGTCCAAATGGGAAGGCGAATACGATAAGGAAAAAGGCGAGGAATATGCTGCTTCTTTGAAATAAAATCGAATAAACCGAATATTTGCCGAAAAGAACACTCTTGCAGAGTAAGTGCGAGGGTGTTCTTTTCGTTTCCAGACCTGAGAGGTTCCTCCCTTATTCGACATTTTTCGATATTTTATCTATGAATATTTGGGCATATGGCCTTAAAAAATGGTTCTTTTTACCTAATTAATTTCATTTTTATTTATAATGATTATTGATAATATTCCGATATAAAATATACCGTTTCAAACATTGGTTCAGAAGGGAAGATCATATCATGTTTCTCAAAAAAAACGAGGCTCAATCACTTGCTCCTTTAGTGGAAGAAAGCCGCAAATTGTCGCAAAAAATACAGCAGAGAGACTACTCTGCCGCAATACAACTATCCTCTGCATCTTCTGAGGTTCAAGAAATCGCAAACAATGTCAACCAAGCGCTTGAATCCATCAAAAATGAGGCTCGACATGTCGACATTCGACTGAAGCTCGTTACCAAGGCCATAGAAGTCGGCTTATGGGATATGGAAGTCATTGCAGGTGATCCCGTCAATCCAAGTAATACGTTCACATGGACAGATGAATTCCGTTCCATGCTGGGGTATCAGAGCGAGAAAGATTTCCCAAATGTATTGGATAGCTGGGCATCCCGGTTACATCCGGAGGATTATGACTGGGTATTGGCAGCGTTGGCGGACCATTTGCTGGATCATACCGGAAAAACTCCTTATGACATTCAGTATCGCTTGAAGCTGAAGCATGGCGAATACCGTTGGTTCCGTGCGACTGGAACAACGATTCGCGATCATCAGGGAGTACCGCTTCGGATTGCCGGTGCTTTGCTGGATGTGCACGATCAGAAGATCAAGTCCGAGGAGCTGGAGGCCATGGTTACAAGGTATGACCTTGTTAACCGTGTATTAATTGAAGCTCCATACGACATCATCCTGGTTGATGGAGATGTAGAAAATCCAAATAGTGAATTTTGGTGGTCACCGCAATTTCGCAAAACGATGGGCTTTAGTGATGAGAAAGACTTTCCGAGTGTGCTTAGCAGTTGGAGTTCACGCTTGCATCCAGATGATGTTGAAATAGCGTTTAAAGCGTTGAATGACCATTTGAATGATTTTTCAGATCGCACTCCCTATGAAGTAACTTGCCGCTTGCAGAATAAAAATGGCGAATACCGCTGGTATTATAATAGTGGGGGAAGCATACGTGACAGTAAGGGAGTACCAATTCGCATGGCAGGTACTATCCGTGATGTAACGTTGGAAAAACAAAAGCAGTCCGTTGCGGACGAGCTCACGCTCAAAATACAGCATCTTTCGGATTCCATCGCGGAAATGGTGAATGGTGTCAACTCGGTTAGTAATCAGGCGCAGGAGCTGGCTACGGCTCAAGAGCAATCGACTGAGGCGGCTAATCAGGCCAAAGTCAGCGCGGAAGAGACACAAAACATTTCCAACTTCATTAAAGAGATTGCCAATCAAACGAATCTGCTTGGGCTGAATGCGGCGATCGAGGCATCCCGTGCGGGTGAACAGGGACGCGGTTTTGCTGTAGTTGCGGATGAAGTAAGGAAGCTTGCCATTCACAGCGCCGATGCGACCGGAAATATTGAGACCAGTCTGGACGAAATGAAGACGCTCATCGAGCGGATTTTGCATAACATCGGCAACATGTCTACGTTGACGCAGACACAGGCTGCGCTCACGCAGCAGGTGAATGCATCTACGGACGAGATTAACAGCATGTCCAAAGCATTGCTTGATTTTGCGAGAACGATGTAAGGGTTTATGCAGGAATAAGGTCGGGCATTAGGCTCGGCCTCTTTACTGTTTTTGGAAGAACCATTATACTTTTCGGGAATAGATTTAAAAAGTTACTTCATCATAACTTGTGTGGAAAAGAGGAATATACTTGAGCTTGATCAGTTCAATATTGGTTGGGATTGTTGCTCTGGAGCATGTGTATATTTTAATATTGGAAATGTTTTTGTGGACGACTCCACGGGCGATTCGCACGTTCGGCACCTCCAAGGAGCTGGCGGGAGTGACCAAGTCACTGGCTGCGAATCAAGGGTTGTACAACGGGTTTCTGGCTGCCGGGCTGGTGTGGGGGCTGCTGTACCCGGATGCTGCGGTAGGGCAACAGATTCAACTGTTCTTTGTGATTTGTGTTCTGGTGGCTGCGATTTATGGTGCATTGACGTCCAATAAATCCATTTTACTGAAACAAGGTTTACCTGCGTTGCTGGCATTAATCGGTTTGCTGGTCTTCTAAAAGACACCCTAATCGGGTGTTTTTTTGCTAATTTCGATCACATAATGTCTGAACTTCTAATGAAAAGAGGAATAGGTAGTTTTTAATTGATTGTAAATCCGATTATTCCGATTTATAATATTTTTTATTACACACTTAGAGAACTCGGAGGCTAGAGACATGCGTCGTAATTGGACTGGTGTATTTGTATTGATCATATTAATGTTGGTGGTAAGTGCCTGCTCTGGCGGGAATTCCGGTTCTTCGTCTGCGACAAATGATAGTGCAGCGAATACAAATGCTACAACATCTGATAACGGGCAGCCAAAGGAAGGCGGCAGCCTGATCATCGGTGTACAAGCCGATCCAGTGGTGCTGAACCCGAACTATGCGGGTGACCGGGTGAGTCTGACGATAGATCAGGCGATATTCGCACCTTTGTTTCAGGTGAACAACGGCAAGAAGACATTCTATCTGGCAGATAGCCTGACTCCTTCGGCAGACAAGCTGACGTACACGCTGAAGCTGAAAAAGAATCTGACCTGGCATGATGGCGAAAAGCTGACGGCTGACGATGTTGTGTTCACGATCAATAAAATTTTGGACGAGAAGCAGCACAGCTTTTTGAGAAGTAATTTCATGATCAACGGCAAGCCGGTTCAGGTGAGCAAGGTTGATGATACCACGGTGGATTTCAAGCTTCCGCAGGCAGCTCCTGCTTTTGAAGCGGCGCTGGTACAGGTATCCCCGATTCCGAAGCATGTTTTCGAGAACGAAGCGGATATTGAGAAAAGCACCAAAAACAACACTCCTGTCGGATCGGGTCCTTTCAAATTCAAGGAATACAAAACCGGCGAGTACGTTTCGCTGGAACGGTTCGATAACTATTTTGGCGGCAAGCCGCATCTGGACTCTGTAACGTATCGAATTGTGAAGGATTCGAATGCTGCGAGTTTGGCGCTCCAGAATGGCGAAATCAATGTTAACTATGTAGACCCGCAAAATGTGGAGACGATTAAAGCAACCGGGAAGTTCGACATTTTCCCATACAGCGAAGGCCGTTTGGCTTATCTGATGTTTAATGAGAACAGTGACACGAAGCAGTTGAACAAAAAAGAAGTGCGTCAGGCACTCTCTTATGCGCTGAATCAGGATGAGTTGATTCAAGTATCTTATGGCTCCAAGGATTATGCGGATACTGCGAAGTCTGCACTGACACAAGACGTGCTGTATCACACGAACGATGTTCCATTTTTCAATAATGATGTGAACAAGGCGAAAGAACTGCTGAAATCGGCTGGAGCTGAAGGACTGAAGCTGCGCATTATTATCCCGGGCGGTAATAAGGTGCAAGAGGCACAAGCGCTGTACATTCAGCAGAAGTTGAAGGATATCGGCGTTCAGTTGGATGTAAATAGCATGGATTCCTCGGCTTGGTCGCAAAAATTCGTCGATACGAATGCCAAGGACTTCGATCTGGCGATCAGCGGCTATATCATGGGTTATGACCCGGATGCGTACCGTATTTTGTACAACACTGGATCGTCCTCCAACTATTCGCATTATTCCAACAAAGAAGTGGATAAGCTGCTGGAAGAGGGCGCGGGAGAGTCGGATACGACCAAACGTGGAGAAATCTATAAAAAGGTACAAGAGATTTTGGCTGATGATGCAGTTATCTACCCGATTGCTTATACAAAAACGATTGTAGCATTCGACAAGCAGTATGGCGGCATTGATCAGGCTGTGCTGAAACCGGTCGTGATTTTCGAAGATTTGTCCAAAATTTATCACAAATAAGACAGGGTTTTCAAAAAATAAGCTGGGAGAACCAGCTTATTTTTTTCGAGAACAGCAAGGGGAAGAGAAACGTATGAGACAACTCATCGCCAGAAGATTGCTGCAAGTTATACCGATGCTATTTTTCGTATCCATCGTCTGCTTCGGCTTGATCAAGCTGGCTCCAGGTGATCCGGTTCTCTCTTTTGTTACACCGAATATGCATCTGGAAGATATCGAACGTATGAGGCACAGCTTGGGGCTGGATCAGCCTGCTTATGTGCAGTACATGTTGTGGCTCAAAAAAAGCCTGACGGGTGATCTGGGCTATTCGCTCATTAATCACCAGCCGGTACTGGATCAGATTCTGGATCGCCTCCCGGCTACCGCCGGATTAATGGGTGCATCCATTGTACTGGCTGTCCTGATTGCGATTCCACTCGGCTTGACGGCTGCCGCCAATCGGAACCGCTGGATCGACAAGCTGATTAACCTGATGTCATACATCGGGATTTCTGTACCGTTGTTTTGGCTTGGCATTTTACTTATTTATTTGTTTGCTATTTATCTGCATTGGCTTCCAAGTACGGGGATGCGTACCATTGGAACGGACTCCGCGCTGGATGTGATCAAGCATGGGATTTTACCGTGTTTTGTGCTGGCCTTCGGATTTTTATCTGTGTATGTGAGGTATATCCGTTCCAGTACAATAACGCAGCTCAAGGAAGAATACGTGCAGATTCAATATGCGTTCGGGTCTGGCAAACGACTGGTTTTATTTCGGCATGTGCTCAAGCATGTGCTACTGCCTATCATTACGCTGCTTGGTATGTCGGTTGCGGATCTGGTAGCCGGAGCCATCGTAACCGAGACGGTATTTTCCTGGCCGGGTATTGGCTCGCTGGGCATGACGGCGGTAAAAGGGATGGATTATCCTGTTATTATGGGCATTACACTGTTTTCCGCCCTGCTGCTGATCCTGGGCAATCTGCTTGCGGATATTTTGTACAGCATCGCGGACCCGAGAATTAAATCAACGAGGTGAACTCATGAATCGGAGCAAATGGCGCAACATCGGGATCGAGCTGATGACGAGCAAAATGGGCGCCGCCGCCCTCATTATATTGATCGTATTCTCGCTGGGGGCAATCTTCGCTTTTCTGTCGCCGCAGGACCCGAACAAGCTGAACGTGCTGGAACGACTCCAACCGCCGGGAGCGGCACACTGGTTTGGCACGGACGATTACGGCCGGGATTATTTTACAAGGGCGCTGTACGGCGGTCGGGTATCGTTGCTGGTGGGCTTTGCGTCTATGATTATTGCGACCAGTATTGGCGCGATAGTAGGCATTGTGAGCGGCTATTTCGGCGGATGGATCGATAATTTGCTCATGCGGATTTTGGAGCTGATCATGTCGATTCCGTCTTTTTTGGTTATTTTGCTGTTGAGTGTGTTTTTGAAGCCGGGCGTCGGCAATATTATTGTCATTATCGCCCTGCTGATGTGGATGAATATTGCCCGGGTGGTCCGGGCAGAGACGATGACGCTGCGGGAACGGGAATATGTGCTGTATGCCAAAGCTTCGGGACAAAGCACATTCGGGATCATTCTGAAGCACATTGTCCCGAACCTGATTCCGGTAATTATCGTGGGGGCGACGAACAATATCGCTTCGGCAATTATGATGGAATCTTCACTGAGCTTCCTCGGCTTTGGTGTGCAACTGCCGAACGCTACGTGGGGCAGTATGCTGAATAATGCTCAAGGGTATATTGCACAGGCTCCATATATGGCCTTATTCCCTGGGCTGCTTATTTTACTGACCGTGCTTAGCTTTAATGTCTTGGGGGACGTGCTGCGTGTAGGCTTTGAACCCAAGCTGGTGAAACGATGATTCGCAATCAGCTACAAGAACCATTACCAATGGCTCCAGAAGCGACAGAAAGGAGCGACAACACAATGACTGAACATCTGCTGTCCGTCGAACAGTTGGAGGTTTCCTTTTTCACTCGTGAGGGGGAGAACCAGGCGGTTCGAGGGGTTAGCTTTCATATTGATGCTGGAGAAACGGTAGGAATCGTAGGAGAATCCGGTAGCGGTAAAAGCGTTACAGCCAAAGCGATCATGTCCATGATTGCCCCGCCGGGCAAACGGCTGAATGGCGATATCTTTTACCGAGGAGAAAGTCTGACGGCTCTGACGGAAAAGCAATGGCGTAAAATACGCGGGAACCAGATTGCAATGGTTTTTCAAGACCCGATGACCTCGCTGAACCCGGTCAAGAAGGTCGGCTATCATCTGGTGGAGGTGATTCGCAGACACCGGGGACTGAGCAAGGAAGCGGCCACGAAAGCTGCTGTGGAGCTGCTGCGACAGGTGGGGATTACCGAGCCGGAACGCCGGATGAACCAATACCCGCATCAATTCAGCGGGGGGATGCGTCAGCGGGTGATGATCGCGATGGCGCTCTCGTGCAGCCCGGAGCTGCTGATTGCTGACGAGCCGACCACGGCGCTGGACGTGACGATCCAGGCGCAAATTTTGGAGCTGCTCAAGACGTTGAAGCAGCAATCCGACATGGCGATTGCCCTGATCACTCATGATCTGGGCGTCGTCGCTCAGGTGTGCAGCCGTGTCATCGTGATGTACGGCGGCATGGTGATGGAGGAGGGTCGCGTGGACGATATCTTTTATCGTCCGGCCCACCCGTATACGCAGGGCCTGCTGCGCTCTGTGCCGCAGCGCACGAACGGCTTCCGCGAGCGGCTGGTGCCGATTGAGGGCACGCCGCCGGATTTGCTGGACCCGCCGTCCGGCTGTCCGTTCATGGAACGGTGTCCGCACGCGTTTGCCCGCTGTGCAGAGCGGCCGCCGATGGTGGAGCTTCGCCCGGATCAACGGGCGGCCTGCTGGCTGAACGAGCCGGACGCTGTGCCTGCCGGAGTCTACGAGACGCCCGAAGCGGGCCATGCGGAAGGGAGGGTTTAACGTGAGTGAAGCGAGTAATGCATTGGGCGAAAGTCATCCCTTGGTGGAGGTACACCAGCTTAAGAAGCATTTTGTAACAGCCAAGGATCTGTTGGGACGCAGCTCCGAGGTACTCAAGGCGGTTGACGGCGTGAGCTTCCAGATCAAGCGTGGTGAGACGTTCGGACTGGTTGGCGAGTCGGGCAGCGGTAAATCGACGGTTGGACGCTGCCTGACGCGGTTATACGATTATACGGAAGGGACGGTGCGCTTTGACGGTCAGGATATTTCCAAACTGAACGATAAGCAGCTCAAGCCGCTGCGTCGGCGCATTCAGAGCATTTTTCAGGACCCGTATTCCTCGCTTAACCCGGGTATGAACGTGCTTGACCTGATTGGCGAGCCGATGGACATTCACAGATTGCATCAGGGCAGTGAGCGTAAGGATGCCGTCGTGGCTTTACTTGAAAAGGTCGGGCTGAAGCGGGAGCATTTGTACCGCTACTCGCATGAGTTCAGCGGCGGACAGCGCCAGCGGATTTCCATCGCTCGTGCTCTATCCGTGAACCCCGAGTTCATCGTCTGTGACGAGCCGATTTCGGCACTGGATGTGTCCATCCAGGCGCAGGTCATTAACACGCTGGAGGATCTCCAGCAGGAGTTCGGGCTGACGTATCTGTTCATCGCCCATGATTTGTCGATGGTGCGGCATATTTCAGACCGGATCGGTGTGATGTACCATGGACGATTGGTGGAGGTAGCCGATGCAGATGAGCTGTATGAGCAGCCTGTTCACCCTTATACGCAGGCGCTGCTGTCCTCTATCCCGGTGCCTGATCCGAGAGCAGCCGGAGAGCGGGACGATTTAGGGGCGAGTTTTGCCCAACCAGACGGTTCTTTGGCATGGGACAAAAATGGTGAGAGTGCCACTGAGCTGCGTGAAATCAGTCCCGGCCATTATGTAGCGTACCCGGTTAACCGTTAGGTTAAGGTTGGTGTACGATGTACGTGATCAATAAGGAGGCAAAAAACGATGACTGAATCGACGAAAAGAGTACGTATTTCCCAATGGGACGCGCTCATGCTGGAATCTTTACGCAGATTAGGCTGGTCCGATGAGGAGCTAATCCGTCGGGTGCAGCACAATGAACTGCCGTCGGACGGACAGTCCGATTTTGATTATGCGGAGCTTGCCACCGGGCTGGCGACCAAAGAGCCGAAGGTGTTTGTCAGCGCGGTAACGGACGGATATCAGATCAAGTACAATACGATACGGGGCATTCGTTCGTGGATTGCCGCTGCGTTCGGTCGGGAGCCTGAGCTGTCGCTGGTGGAAGGAAGCGAAGCCGTTACATCCGAGCTGACGAAGACCGAGTATGATCGGCTGGAGCAGGTGCTGTCGTTCGGTTGGTCGATACAGGAAGTATGTCCCGCGACTGGAGATGCTGCGGGATTGTACCGAATTGTGCCTGCTGCACAGATTAATAGTTGACTTTGTAGGACTCGTTCTGCAAAATCAACAGAAGTTGAAAATGTCCAAGGTGAAAAGGCTACAGCCGATAACTGATGCACTTAGAGAACTCTATTTGAAGTCAGGGAGTCAATGTGCTTTTCATGATTGTGTTAAACGGATTGTGATTGTGGATATGGATTTTACTAAACTAGATAAGTAACAGTAAGGCTGGGTGGTTGCTCAGCTTTTTTCTTTACGCATGGAGTCGGTATCTCTGTAATCCCGTGAAAGTGCGCTTGCCAGCCCCAATGTCGTCCAACCTTATGGCGGAATGTTTGACTTGGGATGTTCTGCTGGAGCGGGTGAAAGTATCACCCTTGCCTTAACGTTTTCCAATTGTTATGTAATTATTTTCAATAAACAAGAAACAAATTCACGATTTTCACGTCTATGTATATAGATATATTTCTAGGAAAACCTTGGATCAAGACCTGTAGAACAATAATTTTTTTACAAAGGAGCAATTAAAATGAAAAATCTAAGATTAAAATACGCTACTGCTTTCCTGTCGAGTGTAGTGCTTGTGGGAAGTGTAAGTGGTTTTTCTATTGCCAATGCTAATAGTACATTACGCCCTAATACGTATGTTCAAAGTTCAGTTAATGCTGTAAATCCATCTGTGTATCAGTCCATAACTAAGTTTAAAAAGAGCGAGACCCCAAATCAGTTGATTTGGAAGGAGAACAACATTTCGTTAGTGGCAAAAAAAATTGAGCTAGAAAATGCACCAAGTTCTGAGAAAAGAGTTATTACATCAATAACGATCAAAAAAGGAGAAAAGAGTTATACCATTAAAACAGATGGATATAATGATAAACTGCGTGATATATCGAGCGCAGTATTATCTCCTTCTAATACATGGTTGGCTATACAGGCACATCGGAGTGCGGGAGATACGTTATTACTGATCAATCTTAAAACCGGAAAATCTACCATTGTAAATGATCTTTTAAAGGCTAAAGGCAAAAAAAATATAGAATCAATTACTGCTTATAACTGGTCACCTAAAGAAGATCAAATTGCCTTTTCGTACGGTGATACATCAAGCAGCTCCATAGCCATTTATAATACAAAAAAGGATGCCTTTATATATCTTCCTAGGGAAACGGATTATATTAGCACAAGCCTGATTTTATGGCATAAAAATGGGAAAAATTTTGACTATATAAGTGAGTATCCATCTGACCAAAAGAAATTATACAGATACTCAATGGACAGCAAAAAAGTGAAACCTGTTAAAAAAATTAGCCAGAGAGAATTTCAACAATGGTTCAAACTTGATAAATACAAATCAAATTAATACAAAAAAGGGCGGAGTTTTACCTCCGCCCTTAATTTTTTAGCTTTCGCTTATTGTGATCTTACCAGAACTACCGTTTTGCTCAAGAACTTGAATTAGTGCTCTTTGATCGCTGTTAGTAAGTCTAATGCAACCGTATGTTGGACGCAAAGGATACCATGTTAAAGATGTGCTCTTAGCAGGGTCTCCGCCATGAATCATAATTTCGTCGCGTCCATTATTTGTAGCAGTCAAGAAGTTCCCACTTACTGCTTGATTCAGCCACACCCGCTTATAAGGACCATAAGAGTAGTCAGAATCACCTTTAGCATAAACAATTGTTTTCGCGACACCCGTAGGAATGTCTGCATATTTAAGTCTCCAGTTCGTATGATCCTGACCGTTTTTTGCATCATTTGATCCACGGCCTAAAGCTTCTACAGGTCCAAATACCAAACTGCCACTATCATTATAAACTTTCAGTGTTCCTTTGTAATCTCGATTAGATGGAAAATTAGCAATAATGTGATAACCCATTGTTAAACGCCTCCATTAGTTTAGTTGAGAGTGGA